>NZ_JACVWH010000017.1:0-62555 GCF_020658495.1 Clostridioides sp. ES-S-0048-02 | reverse complement strand
TCCCAGTATATATTTTTTACAATTTATTAGAATAAAATTCATATATTGGGAAATATTAATAGTAAATAAATAATTGTTGCTATAAAGTAGAAATTATCTTTAAAAGCACAAATTAATTTACAGTCTCAAATAGAGCTTATATAATTTTAAAATTATTATAAGCTCTATTTATATTACCAATACTTTCCATGTAGCATTATGTACTTAACAGTTATCTGCTTTAAATGAATTCTCTAAAATATCATAAATTTGTTTTGCAAATTGACGAGAATGTTCTTCTTTTTCTGTATCCATAAAATTAGGCTTACCTAAATCACGTTCAACAAGCATTCCTATATATTTTAACTGTGAATGTTTGCAATAACGCTTTATACCATCTTCCCAGATATCAGCTCCTTTTTCAGGTCTATATCCACAAGTTGTAATAAGTGCTACTGATTTTCCTGACCATAGTGCTGGTCCTTTTTCATCACCATAGTATTTATTCATACCATATACCAATCTATCGAGCAATGCTTTCATTGGAGAAGTGCAATACCAAGAATAAATTGGAGTTGCAAGAATAATTAAATCACACATAAGAACCTTTTTGAAAATTTTATGAACATCATCTTGACGACAACATCCAAAAGAAGATAAATTTTCTTGACATTTTTTACAGGCAATACAAGGTTCTATTTGATAATCATACAACCATAACATTTCAAGATTTGCATTATAGTTTTCTAGTTCTTCTATAAATGGTTCTAAAATAGAAGCAGTATTACCATTTTTCTTAGGGCTTCCCATAAGAATACATACTTTCATATTAACACCTCCATATTATTTTAAAATAATGTTTAATGATATAGTAATATTTAAATTTTATAAAAACTTTTTAAATATATATTCTATAAAATGAGTTTCATTTCATTTAGTAGTTTAAAACCAACAGCCTAAAGAAGTGATTTTAGAAAACTAGCAATATTAGTAACTATGTAGAATGCTAATAAAATTAAAATCATCCATGTAAAAATATGATTTTTGTATGGATATATCTTATTAATTCTTTTTCCAATACGTACCAGTAAAATATACATTAAAAAATATGCTAAAAAGACCATTAAAAATTTCATATATAACCTCACAATTTTAAAGTTTCATATAAATTTAGGATACTACGAGAATACATTAACAACAATACACTTTTTTAATCTGTAATAAAGTTGAAATAAATCATTCAAAAAATTAGGCAAAAACAATTAAGATTGGATATAAAATATATTCAATATAATAATTTTAAGTTATATTTTTTTATTAGATAGATGAATTTATGGCATAAAAACTTATAAATATTACTATTGAATGTTTACTATATAAAATACTTGAAATGCATACTTTAAGCATATGTATATAGTTAACTATACCAATCTATAGTAAAATATATTATAAACAGTATAGGAACTTAATTAATAAAATCATCTATAACTTTGGAGGTATAAAATATGTATTTAAATCAAGAATATAGTTTTATAAAAGAACATGCACCATGTTATATATATGATGAGATTAATATAATCGAAAGGTGTATGGAGTTAAAAAATAGTATTTTAGGTTTTGATTTTTTATATTCCATCAAAACAAATCCATATAATAAAATTGTAAAAAGCATTGCTAAACAAGGGTTTGGAACAGATGCAGCATCCATGAAAGAAGTATTGATTTCAAAAGAATGTGGAGTGGATAGAGATAATATTTACTATTCTGCACCAGGAAAGCTAGAAGAGGAGCTAGAAGCTGTTTTAGATAAGTGTATAATTATTGCAGATAGTATAACAGAAATAGAACTTATAAATAAAATATCAGAAAAACAAAATAAAAAAATTAAAATAGGCATAAGAATAAATCCTGCTTTTACTATGGATGATGATAGCTCTATATCAAGCAAGTTTGGTATTGATATAGAAGATATAGATAATGTTTTTAAAATACTAAATCTTTGTAACTATATATCTGTGGTTGGAATTCATATACATATTAAATCTCAAGTGTTAGATTTTGAAAAGTTAGGATGTTATTATGAAAAATGTTTTCTCATAGCACTAAATTTAAATAAAAGTGAACATATAAATATTGAATTTATAAATTTTGGTAGTGGTATTGGAGTAGTATATGACAATCTTAAAGAAAGTCCAGTTAATCTTAAAAAGCTTTCAATATTAACTGAAAAGATTGTTTCTACTAATGCAAATACATTAAAGGCTAGACTCTTTATTGAATCAGGTCGTTTTGTAGTTTGCACATCCGGTAATTACTATACTAAAATTGTCGATATTAAGGTATCAAGAGGGATAAAGTATCTTGTTGTAAGAAATGGTCTTAATGGATTTATGAGACCTATTATTTCTAATTTAATTGAGAAAGTAACTTGTGGTGTAGAATTAGAAGGGCAAGAACCATTATATACATCAAATCATGCATTTTATTTTTCAGTATTAAGTAGTTCAGAAGAAGAAGAATATGTAACAATAGTTGGAAATCTTTGTACATCATTAGATGTGTTAGCTAATAATGTTAAATTAAAAAAGGCAGTTATAGGAGATGTGATTTCAATTAATAATGCAGGTAGTTACTCATATTCTCTATCTCCATTAATGTTTTCAAGCTATGAATTTCCTAAACAATACTATAGAAGAAAAGATGGATGGATTGAGTAAATTTTTATGATATATTAAAACTGGAATACTTTACATTTACTGACTTTTGATAAGTAAAAGTTGAAATATCCTTTGATGGTTAAAAAAGAGATAAATGTAAATTTTATAAAATGTTAGCAAAAGAAATATCAAAAATTTGAAATAAAAAGATTTATAAAGAACATACATAAAATTTAACTTAAGATTTTAATTTCAGTTTTAATAAATAGAAAAGATGAAAAATTAGATGTAAATAAATTAAATGAATTTGAATAGTATTTCATAAATCTAAAATACGATTAAGAATAAATTTGCTGGCAAAATAAATTTGGTAATAAATTTATTTTGCCAGCAAATTAAAAATTATTGTATAGTGTAGTAGTTTGCTTTAGGATAAACATACTTATAGTATAAAGTTTTATGTAGTTTTGTGAATTATAAACAGTCTACAATTGTTCCTTCAGGAAATAATCTCCTAAAAACAAATCTCACTAAAGGGCCTGCAATTAGTAGTTGCAACGGCAATGCAATGATAAAGTTGTTGAGTATATTAACAGCCCATACAAATAAGGTTGTGCTAGAGAAACCAACTGATTCAATGGCTCCAAATAAAGACATACATATAACCATCCCACATACCATACAACTTGATATAACAATGGCCTTTGCAATTTGTTTACTTTGTGGATTTACAATGCAAAATGCAATTTTTTTAGCAATTTTAGAAACAATAAACCAATCAAAAATCATACCTACTACATAGGCTAGCGGAAACCCCATCCAAGCATTTTTTACAGTTTCTGATGAAAGACCTTCATGTAAAGAGATATTATAGATACTCATAAAAAATACCATAAAAGCACACATAAGCACTGTGAATATCAAACTTTCTTTTTTATTTTGTGGCATACTTATTTACCTCCCAATTTAATTTATTTATATTAGGATTATACATTAAGAAAAATTTTAGTGTAAGTAATTTTTTTTATTTTTCATTTTTTTATTTAATTGAAAATTATTTTGATATAATGAAAAATTAAATTTAAATATAGGATATGATTTTAAGAGGATAAGTAATTAGAATAGTTATTATAAATTAAGTTACAGTTTATGAAAATTACTATTTTATATTGTCTAAAATAAGATAGAATAAATCAAAGATTTAAAAAAAACTTTAACTTAAAAATAGACATATTATTGAAATCTAAATTAATCTTAAGAAGAATATTCCAAAAAATTAAATACAAATACACTTTTAGTTTTTTGAAATCATTTCTCTACAAAAATAGGAAATATAAACATGTCTATGATATATATGGTCTCTAATATATGAATCAATAAGAAAATTTAAATTTTTATTTCTTTGATAATCTATATCTTATTTATGTACTTAAATTTATTATGTAGAATAATCATTACTTATGTAATTTGTTATAGAATTATAGCAAGAAATAAATTATGGAAAAAATTGGAAAATATTATTATCGACAAAATCTTTGACTTAAAAACTATATTGCGATAGTATTAATTTAATAAAAGTTTGAGAGGGGCGTAAGGCTATGACAATTTCAAAAATACCACAAGCAGAGTTAAAAGTTATGAAGTTTATTTGGGAGAAAAATGATACAGTAACATCAAAAGAAACTATTGAAGCTATGGAACAAAAATATGGATGGAAACAAACAACAACATTGACACTTTTATCAAGACTTGTTAAAAAGCATTTCTTGAATGCAGAAAAAATAGATAGATATACTCATTATACGATAGTTGTTGGTCACAAAGAATATTTGAATGTTGAGACAAAAGATTTTTTAAGTAATATACATGATAATTCTTTACAAAGTTTACTTTCAGCATTACATGAAGATGAAGTGATTGACAAAGATGCATTAGATTTATTTGAAAATCATTTTAAAAATTTAAAGGATGAATAAATATATGTATTTATATGTTTAAGTTTTTAATAGATCGATATATACAAAAATCTATATTGGTATTATTTAATAAGTTACCAACTATTTATAAATTGATGATTAATAGGCGTAAATTCAATAAAATACCTATTAATAATTAAAGTAAGTGGTATCAAGTTAAATGATACCACCTATTTTAGTTCTCCATGCTTTTAGCTTTAAAAATAATTTTTTAATTCATTATTTTTCCTTAATTCAAGCCGTTATTTTATTTAATCATATCAAACTTCCTTAATTGTTTCTAATTGTAATGTTAACAATTTAGTGGTTAATATTTCGTTAGTTGATTTTATACTATTATTAAAATCATTAAGTGATAATATCAAATTTAAGTGCCATTTTATGTTATAATTAGTATGTATTTTTAATGGTATATTTTATTGTGAAGATATAAATTAATTATTTTTGGGGAGTTATTATGTTAGACACGTTTATAACAATTGTTTCTTCTATTATAGAGATATGGGCATGCAAGAAAGTTTTTGATTATACAAGTAAAGTAAAAACTAATTTAATGAAGCTAAATATATCTTTCTTATTTTCTATTTTTCTTATTATCGGTTCTTTTTATATAAATGTAGGAGCTAATGATAGAATATGGATATGTATTCTTATAACTTTTATTTTTTATAAGTCTAATTATAAGGTCAATATATATAAATGTTTAGTGGTTTTGTTTTTTTATTGGATGGTGTTAATAGGTATAAATGCATTGAGTATGCTATTAGTAGTTTCAATGAACAATTTAGATAATATGAATATTTTACTTAGTGGAAATTTATACAGGTATGAAGCTATCTTTTTTGGAAAATTGATTTTAATTATATTATTATACATTTATAAAATTTCTTGTACTAATTTTAAAATTAGTACAAAAGAATTGTATATATGTGTTCCAATGATAGCAAATTTATTATCATTTTTTATACTTTACGATTATATTATTAATCTTATAAAGATTTCTCCTGAAAGAAGAGTTGTCTTTCTAGCAATAGTTTTACTATTGATATTATCCAATATCTCAATATTTGCATTAATACGTATAATACTTAAAATTAAAGAGAAAAAAGATAATATAATAAATTAATTAATACATATAAAAATAGCTTAGTATATATTTCTAATTGATATATTATAGCTTATTTGTTTTAAAAGATTGAAAATTGAATTATCTGGTGAAGTAGATAAAGTTGATTATGCTAAGACTTTCTAAAATGAGCGTATTAGTGACATAAGTAAGATTACATAAATGTATTCTCAAGTTGTATGGTAGAAGAACTGATAATATTTAAAAAATTATCAAGTTTTAGTTTATAGAGCAGTTTATTTTAACATATAGACTGTTTTTTTATGTCTATAACTATACCATGTAACATTTGTAAAATTACTTATAGACTTTTTAATAACTTCAAGAAATGCCTATTTTGTAAGGAGAGATATTAGTAAATATAAGAAAATGTAATGTTAACATCCTAGCTATGTACCAACCAAAATCACTTTTATGCGTTCTTTATATCTAGACATATGTGTAACAACTATATTGCAACACATGTACTCAAGTGAAAAACACTCTGAACAGACTCCAGTTACTCTGCAAGGTGTTTTACGTTTTCCATTTGCTTCTAGTTCAGAACAAGCAAATGTTCGAATTCTTTCAACAGAAATTAAAAAAATTTACAAATATGAACTTCATTGTTTTTTTGAAAAAATGAAATGTATGTGTAAAATATATGGGAACACTTTTATCAAGTTTTTATAGTAAAAAGATTATATTATTAAATTTGCTTAGATATAACTTGAGGGAGTAACAGAATATCAAAAAAGAAATACATAAATATACATATATATTTATAATATGTCTATTGAGATTTTAATTGATAATTAAGAAGTATAAAATTATTTTAACAAATTCATAATTAAATCTTAATTTTTTAAATTATACATATAAAAGTCAATATTTACTTTTATATGTATAATTTTACACAATTTTATTGAAAAGTTATTTTATTAAAGAAATATGTATTTATAATTACTGATGTTATTTATAATAAGCTATTTTAACTTTAAAAATTAATGTTAAAAAAAGAGTCTGTAGGTCAGTATCAAAAATAACTTTATAAATATCTCAAATAGACTAATCTTACATATATTTCCGATAGATTATATTGATAAAAAACACTAAAATTAAATTAATAAGAATACTTGGAGGGATGGTAATGAAAGAGGAATGTTTTATTAATATTGAATACGAAGATAAACGTTTTTCAATTAACATTAAAGAAATTTTGTACATAGAAAAGCAAGAGTATGAATCAAAAATTTATACAGAAAATGGAACTTATTATATTGGAGAAAATTCTTCTAGTGTAAGAAAACTACTGAAAGAAGAAAATTTTTTCAAATGCAGTAACAGTTATATTGTAAATTTAGATAAGTGTGAATTTTATCTCAGCAATAATTGTATTTTTGTAGGAAATAATTTTATAAGAGTTTTAGGTTTAGATAGAAAAAAGAAATTAGAAAAGAAGTTAGAAAAATTATATGATTATAAATATTAACTTTGAGAGGCTGTATTTTATACAGCCTCTTTATTTATTTTATTGTATTATTAATAAACTTTAAATTATGATAAAATATAAGACAAGCATTGCTTTTAATAAATAAAATATAGGATAAGTTTTATATAACTATATGATTTTATATAACTACATAATAAGAAAAGTAGAATATATTTATATAAATAAAAATTAAATTCATAAACAACTAAATATATTATATGATGTGTAAAAATATTAGACAAATTATAATATATAATTTGAATATTAAAAATTGCTGTATTTTGAAAAAGTTTAAATAACTTAGTTTGTAAATTTATTTTAAAATAAAAAATAATAAGATAAAGCATATTTTTTAAAAAATACATATAGGAGAGGATAGTAAAATGGATAAACCAAAAAATAGTCTAAACATTGATGAAAGAAAATTAAAATGTCCTTGTATTTATAAACATTTTAAAGGAAAATATTATGCTACAATGGGATTGAGCAAAGCCATTGATAATAATGATATAGAAAAAATCTGTGAAACATACAATGAAAAAGGTTCAACTAAAAACAAAATTAGGTATAAGCTAGATGTTAAGCATACTGAACTAGATGAAAATATTTATATATATATAGACATGAATGGAAGTTTTTATCATAAAAAAGAAAAAGATAATAATAATTTGGTTTTATATAAAACTCTATATGATGATACAGGGATATTTGCAAGGCCATTAGATATGTTTTTATCAAAAGTAGATAGAGATAGGTATTTTAATCCAATTCAAGAATATAGATTTGAAGAATTTTATAAATAAAATATGATGATTATTTTTTATAAGTTGAGAAAAAACCTGTTATTATATAATAAATTGTGGTAAATATAAATAGTATGAGCTAAGAAGGATATATTAGATTAAGTTATAAAATAGAAACATAGTAAACTATTATATGGTATAATTAAAGTTTGAGAAGTGACAATTTATATTTAATAAAAAATAGACAGATACATTAGGAGGAAATATGGGAAATACTTTTTATATAGTAAGACATGGACAAACAGACTGGAACTTATTAGGAAAAACACAAGGTCATGGTAACTCTGACCTTACACCACAAGGGATAGAACAAGCAAGAGAACTTTCTGAAGACATTGGTAAGTATTCGATTGATTATATTTTTAGTAGTGATTTAGGAAGAGCAATGCAAACAGCTCAAATTTTAGGTGATAAGCTCAATATTGAAGTACAAAAAACTGAAGCACTTAGAGAAATGGGATTTGGAGTTTGGGAAGGTCTTTTAATAAAAGAAATTCAAAAAGACTATTCAGATATATATTCAACATGGAGAAATGAGCCACATTTAGTAAATATACCAGAAGGAGAAACTCTTAAAATTATAAAAGAAAGAGTGGATACTTTTATAAAGGAATTAAATGAAAAATACAATGATAAAAATATAGTTCTTGTTACACATTCAATTACATTGAGGGTTATGTTACTATCATTCTTAGAGTCAGGTATGGAAAATATATACAGAATTAAGCAAGATAATACTGCTTTAAATATAGTAGAGTTTAAAGATTATGGTCCAGTAGTAATAAAGATGAATGATACAAGTCATATAAAAAATCATGTAAAAATAAATAATTCTGCACTTGAGTAAGTATCAAATTATAAGGAGAAGTTTATGAGTAAAGTTATAGTGGTTGGTGGAGGTCCATCTGGCATGATGGCAGCCTTGTCAGCTTCGAAAAATAATAATGAAGTAATATTGATTGAAAGAAATGGAGAGTTAGGGAGAAAGTTAAGAGCAACTGGTGGAGGTAGATGTAACTTTACCAACAATAGAGAGATAGAAGATTTTTTTGATAAGGTTGTGAACAATAAAAAATTTCTATACAGTAGCTTTTATACATTTACAAATAAAAATCTTATATCGTACCTTGAAAGTAAAAATTTAGAATATAAGATTGAAGAAGAAAATGACCACAAAGTCTATACTAAGAATGATAAATCTATAGAAGTAATAGAATTATTAAATAAGGACTTAATTAATCATAATGTAAAGATAATGTATAATAAAAAAGTTGTGGATATTATAACTGAAGAAATTACTGAACAAGATGACCATAACAATAATAAAACAAATTATTCAATAAAAGGTGTCATTTTAGATAATGGAGATAAGATATTAGGAGATAAAGTCATTATATCAACTGGAGGAGTTAGTTATTCAAAAACAGGTTCAGATGGTTCAATGTATAAGGTTCTTCAAAATCATGGACATACATTAAATAAACTATATCCTGCTTTAGCGCCACTTACAATAGAAGAAAAATGGATTAAAGCTTTGCAAGGAATATCTATGAGAAATGTAGAAATATCTTGTAAGATTAAGAAAAAGAAAATATCAAAATCAGGAGACATGTTATTTGCACATTTTGGGATAACAGGTCCTTGTGTACTTATAATCTCTTCTTATATCAACAAGATTATTGAAAAAGATAAGATAGAATTAAATATAGATTTTTTACCAAACTTAGATGTCAATGAAATTTCTAATATAATTAGAGAATTTCCAAATAAAAATATCTTAAATAATCTTAAACAGATATTACCTCAAAACTTCTTAAAAGAAATTCTTTCTATATTATCTTTAAGTGATAAAAAAGCAAATGATTTATCTAAGGCTGATGAGATTAAAATTATTGAGTATATAAAAAATATGAAACTAACTTGTAATGGAACTACAGGGATAAACACTGGAATGGTTACTTCTGGTGGTATTTCAGTTAAAGAAATTAATTCTTCTACAATGGAGTCTAAGTTAATAAAGGATTTATTTTTTACAGGTGAGGTGATAGATGTAGATGCAGAAACTGGTGGATATAATTTACAAATAGCATTTTCAACTGGATATCTTGCAGGGATTAGTGTATAAGTTTTTGATAAGTCGATTATTAAATATAAATAAAATAGAGGTGTAGATATGAGTAATTTGATTATAGCTGTGGATGGACCAGCAGGGGCTGGTAAAAGTACAATAGCTAAGATAGTATCAGAAAAACTAAATATAAATTATATAGATACAGGTGCTATGTATAGAGCTGTTACTTATAAGTGTTTAAAAAATAATATTGATGTTAATAATGAAAAAGAGGTTATTAAAATAGCTAAAAATTCAGATATAGATTTTGAAAATAATAACATATACTTAGACCAAAAAATTATAAATAATGAAATAAGGACAATAGAAGTAAGCAATAATGTTTCCAATGTAGCTAAGATAAAAGAAGTAAGAAAGTTGATGGTTGAAGTTCAACGAAAAATTGGAACAAAAAGTTCAGTAATATTAGATGGTAGAGATATAGGTTCATATGTTTTTCCAAATGCAGATTATAAATTCTTTTTAGTAGCTACACCAGAAGAAAGAGGAAATAGACGTTATAAAGAACTTTGCAATAAAGGATATAATACTACTTTAAAAGAAGTAATTGAGGATATAGTAAAGAGAGATGAAATTGATTCAAATAGAGAATTTGCACCACTAGTAAAAGCTGAGGATGCACTAGAAATAGA
The DNA here is from genome assembly GCF_020658495.1 of Clostridioides sp. ES-S-0048-02. Taxonomy (NCBI): domain Bacteria; kingdom Bacillati; phylum Bacillota; class Clostridia; order Peptostreptococcales; family Peptostreptococcaceae; genus Clostridioides; species Clostridioides sp. ES-S-0048-02. Next base: position 51,780 of record NZ_JACVWH010000017.1, on the reverse strand, counting down.
TACAACAGGAAAGACTATAGATCAGGTTGTACAAGAAGTTGTATCTAAGATAAGTTTTTAAGCTTAATGTATCTAAAATGAAAATATAATGTAGTATTGAAGGGAGATAAACGTGAATTTTTATAGATTTGCAATAAATATTTTTAGATGTTTTTCTAAAGTGTTTTTTAAATATGAAGTTATAGGTGCCGAAAATATACCAGACAGAGGAAATATAGTGGTGGCTTCAAATCATAAATCAAATCTTGACCCTGTATTTTTAGCTGCAGCTATAAAGAATAGAGAGATAGCAGCTATTGCAAAACAAGAATTATTTAAAGTGAAGCCACTAGGTTTTATATTAAAAAAATTGCATGTTATGCCTATAAATAGAGAAAAGCCAGATGTATCCACTATAAAAACTATTTTAAGGTCAATTAGAGATGGTTATATATTAGGAATATTTCCAGAAGGAACAAGAATTAAAGGAGACAACTTTGGCAAAGCTAAGGCAGGTCTTTCTCTATTTACAATAAAGAGTAAATCTAAGGTTGTACCAGTATCGATAATATCTAAGTATAAACCTTTTAGTAAAGTAATTGTGTACTTTGGAGAGCCAATATCATTTGAAGAACATTTTAAAGAAAAGTTAAGTAATGATGACCATGAAAGAATGTCGCAAGAAGTTTTAGAAATAATAAAACAGAATTACTTTAAATATTCAAAATAAGGGGGGGATTTTGTGAATGTTAAAATAGCAAAAAATGCAGGATTTTGCTTTGGAGTAAAGAGAGCAATGAAAATGGCATGGGATGAAGTAGAGAAAAATGATTCTGGAATATATGCTTTAGGACCTCTTATTCATAACAAGCAAGCAGTAGCAAGATATGAACAAAAAGGTCTTAAAACTGTAGATGAAATCGATATAATACCAGATTATGAAAATATGATAATAAGATCTCATGGAGTTCCTGAGAAAGTATACAAAGAAGCTAAAAATAAAAAACTTAAAATTGTAGATACTACATGTCCATTTGTAAAGAAAATACATACAGTAGTGAGTGAGTATCATAATAAGGGTTATGAAATAATAGTTATTGGAGATATGAAACATCCAGAAGTGATAGGTATAAATGGATGGTGCGAAAACTCAGCAATAATAATAAAAGCTGTAGAGCAAATGGAGAATATGGAATTTGATAATTCAAAACAATATTGTGTTGTTGCACAGACAACAATAAATCCAGATTTATATTCAAATATAGTTAATAAATTAGCTGATAAACTAGAAAATATAGTATTTAATGATACAATCTGTTCAGCCACAAAAACTAGACAAGAAGCAGCTAAAGCATTAGCAGGAGAAGTTGATTGTATGATAGTTATAGGTGGAAAACACAGCTCTAATACTCAAAAGTTAGTAAAAGTTTGTGAAGATTTAGTTCCAACTTTTGCAATAGAAACTAAAGACGAATTGGATGTAAATATGCTTAAGAAGTATAAAACTTTAGGAGTGACAGCAGGAGCATCTACACCAGATTGGATAATAGAGGAAGTAATAACATTTATTGAAAATTTATAAATATAGTAAACGATGAAAAAATGTGTAATATCGGTATAATATATAAAATTTGTTGTAATATCTATATGTAATTTTATATTATAATATAAAATTACATATGGCAACTAGATAACCTAATATCAGAAAGTGTGTATCTTAATATGCAAGAAATTAACAATATAAGATATGCACTTTTTAATATTAGAAATTTAAAAGATATAATGATATTGATTATCAATAATAAATGAAATATAATATAATTATTGCGAAATTAATATAGGAGGTAAATTAATGGAAATGTTAATATCTGCTTCTGAAGAAGCATTTTTACATGTGGGTTCTATGATTGGATTTTTTATTTTGCTATTTGGATATATAAACTATAAAACTAGTGGTAATTTTACTAATATTATATCAAAAAATAGAAAATATCAACCTTTAATAGGAGCTTTGATAGGAGCTATACCAGGTTGTGGTGGGAGTTTGGCAATAATGCCATTATATATAAGTGGAAAACTAAGCTTTGGAGCAATCATTGCAAGCTTAATAGCAAGTATGGGAGATGCTGCATTTATACTTATTTCATCAAATATTAAAATGTATTTTTTTGTGACTATAGTTAGTACAATTACAGGAGTAATAACAGGACAACTAGTAGATTATTTTAAGTTAGAAGAAAAATTGAAATTAAATAAATATGGAAAATCAGAAAAACATAATACAGATAAAAATTACCATAAAGATAATGAAGAATCGCATAATCATGATGATATAATTTTGGATAATTTAGCTAAATCTCATGGAAATACAAATAGACTTGCATTTATAATAACACATGGTAAAGGGTACAAAATTTATATAGGAATTGTATTAATAGGTTTTATATTTATGTCTCTTGCTCATTCTGGAATAAATCTTCCTATTATTGAAAAATTACATTCACTAGAAGAAGCAATAGCAGTTATAGGAATACTATTCTCAATAGTTTATATGTGGTGTTTTAAAAAGGTATTTAAAAATTCTAATCAAAAAGAGGAAGAAAATAAGAAAATTTCCCTAAGAGAAATGCTTATACATTCTGTAGGTGAAATTTCATTTGTTATTACATGGATTTTTATTGCATATCTTATTTACGATTTGATAATATTGGTTTTAGGTGGAGATGAATACTTAGTTAATTTAGTTTTATCAACAGGTGTAATTAGTGTATTTATAGGTGCAGGTCTTGGGCTTATTCCAGGGTGCGGTATACAAATTGTACTTATGTCATTTTACTTGAAAGGAACTATACCACTTGGTGCAGTAATAGCTAATTCCATATCTCAAGATGGAGATGCACTTTTTCCGCTTTTAGCAATGGATAAAAAATCTTCCTTATGGGCTATGATTATTACTACTATACCAGCTATAATCGTAGGAATTATAGTTTATGCTTTTTTAGGTTAATTGAAAGTAGATTTTAATATAAATGATAAAAATACATAAATCTATACTATGGATATAGTAACAAGTATTAAAAATATAAAAAATAAAATTTAATATAATTAAAATATTTATAAATAACATGAGAAATAATATTATTGTTTCTTATGTTATTTTTGTTTAATTTAATAAGCTATGGAATAAATTTCAATCAATACTTTTTATTGAAACTCATATATAATATATATTAATAAATCAAACTATAATATATGATACAACAAGTATATTGATATAAAAAATTTAAGAGGAGTTGTAAAAATGAGCAATTTGAAAAAAAAGTGTGATGTTGCAAGTGGAAGAGATAAAGCTGATATTGTACTTAAAAATGGAACAATTATAAATGTATTCACAGAAGAATTAATAGTAGGAGATGTAGCAATAGTAGATGATACAATTGTTGGAATCGGCGAATATAGTGGTAAAATAGAGATTGATTGTAGTGGTAAATACTTATCACCTGGTTTTATTGATGCACATATGCATATTGAATCTACAATGGTAATGCCAATTGAATTATCAAAAAAATTACTAAAGTCAGGTACAACAACTGTTATAGCTGACCCTCATGAACTAGTCAATGTAAAAGGAGCAAGTGCAATAGACTTTTTACTAGAATCAACAAAAGAAATACCCTTAAATGTATATATTATGCTACCATCATCTGTCCCTGCAACAAGATTTGAAACTAATGGAATAGGAACTTTTAGTGCAAAAGATATGGATGCTTACATAAATAATCCTAGAATCTTAGGATTAGGAGAGGTAATGTGTTTTAATGATGTTATATCTGCGGAAGAGGAAATTTTAGATAAATTAGAGGCTTTTAAAGATAAAATTGCAGATGGACATGCACCAAATATAAGTGGGAAGTCACTTCAAGCATATGTATGTGCAGGAATAAAAAATGACCATGAATGTATAACTTTTAATGAAGTGTATGAAAAATTAAGAGCAGGTTTAAAAATTTTTATAAGAGAAGGAAGTGCAGCAAAAAACTTAGAAGCCATAATAAAGGGATTATTGAAACACAACTTACCAATTGAAGAATTTATGTTTTGTACAGATGATAAACATTTGGATGATATAGAAAAACAAGGTCATATAAGATGGAATATAAAGTGTGCAATCGATTTGGGTATGGAGCCAATTAAAGCTATTAAAATTGCAACTTACAATTCAGCAAGAGCATATGGTCTAAATAGAATTGGAGCAATAGGTGCTGGATATAAAGCGGATATTGTTGTTTTAAACAATTTAGAAAACATGGAGGTAGGTAGTGTTTATAAAGATGGTAAATTGATAGATGAGGGAGTTTTTTCTGATTATAATTATGAAATTAAGGATAAAGATTTACTTAATACAGTCAAATTTAAAGACGTTGATAGAGAAAAAATACAATTAAAGTCAAATGAAAAAAATTATGTAATGGAAATTGTACCATATCAAATTCTGACAAATAAATTATTTGAATCTATACCAAACAAAAATGGATATTTCAATCCAAATGAAGAATATTCAAAGCTTTGTGTTGTTGAGAGACACAGAATGACTGGAAACATATCAGTTGCACCATTAAAAGGGTTTGGCATAAAAAATGGAGCAATAGCAACTACTGTAGCTCATGATTCACATAATATCATAGTTGCAGGAGATAATGATGATGATATTATAGTTGCAGTAAATTACTTGAGAGATATACAGGGTGGCTATGTAATTGTATCAAATGGAAAAGTACTTGCTCACTTAAGTCTTAAAGTAGCTGGATTAATTAGTACTCTTCCAGCAGATGAAGTGCAAGAAACAACTGATAATATGTTAAAAATAGCAAGAAAAATGGGAGTTCCAAAGTATGTAGACCCTTTTATTACACTCTCATTTATGGCTCTTCCTGTTATTCCAAAAATAAGACTTACTGATTTAGGTCTGTTTGATGTAGAAGAATTTAAATTTATATAGATTAGAGTATTAGAAGAATAAAAATAAATAGGCAGGATTTAATACATAAATTAAATCCTGCTTATTTTAATTACTTAACATAAATTCCAGTTTAAATGTTCTAATCAAATAAAGCTTGAAATTTTCAGTATATAAGATTTACATATTCATGAAATTTTCTATATAAAAAGTAAAATATTTTATTTATATATAGAAATATAGGGTAGTAATATAAATATAGTATAAATTATTGATTAAAAACAAAAGGAGAGATATTTATGTTAAGTATAGGTACAAAAGCACCAGAATTTACATTAGAAGATAAAGATGGAAATAAAGTCAGTATGTCTGATTTTAAGGGGAAAAAAGTGGTAATATATTTTTATCCTAAAGATAATACACCAGGATGCACACGTCAGGCATGTGCATTTAGGAACGCATATGAAGGATTTAAAAATAATGATATACCAGTTATTGGGATAAGTAAAGATAGTATTAAATCACATCAAAAATTTGCAGAAAAGCATGAGCTTCCTTTTATTTTACTTTCTGACCCAGATTTAACTACTATTAAGGCTTTTGATGTGTGGAAAGAGAAAAAAATGTATGGGAAAACTGCTTTAGGAGTTGTTCGTGCAACTTATATTGTAGATGAAAGTGGAATTATTGAAAAAGTTTTTGAAAAAGCAAAACCAGATACAAATGCACAAGAGATTCTTGAATATTTGGAAAAATAGGAGTAGTAGAAATTTATGATTATAATGTTATCACCAGCTAAAAATATGAAGAATGTACAAGAATTTGATAGAGATTTAAGCTTGCCCTGTTTCATAGATAAAGCAAAAGAAATATCAAAGAATATAAAAACCTTTAGTGTAGAGGATTTCAAAAGTAAAATGAAAATCAACGAAAAATTAGCTATATTAAACAAGAGTAGATTTGATAATTTTAAATTTGACAGTTTAGGTACTCCTGCAATCTTAACTTATGCTGGAATACAATATAAAAATATAGAAGCAGAGAATTTTACAAAGCAAGATGAGGAATTTGCAAATAGTTGTATTAGAATCATAAGTGGATTGTATGGGGTCGTAAAACCCTATGATAGTATATATGAATACAGATTAGAAATGCAGACAAAGTTACAGATAAGAGAATTTAAAAATTTATATGAATATTGGGGAGACAGTATATATAACGAATTAAACAAAGAAAATACAGCTATTGTCAATCTTGCATCAAGTGAATACAGCAAAACTGTGGAAAAATTTATTGATGACAATCATACATATGTAACATGTAATTTTAAAATAAATAAAAATAATATGTTAAAAGTCGAATCTACACAAGCAAAGAAAGCTAGAGGAATGATGGTAAAATATATTGTTAAAAATAAAATAGAAGATATTAACGACTTAAAAAAGTTTAACTTAGGAGGGTATAAATATCGAGAAGATTTATCTAATAATAAGGAGTATGTGTTTGTAAAAGAGTAGATATTTTTATATAGACTTTAAATTGAATTGTTAAATTTAGGTAAAATATAATTACTGAGTATTGAATTGAATTGGATTTTAAAATATAATTATTCTTAAATCAAAAAAAGAAAGGAGTGATCTTCCAAAATGGAAAATCACAAACAGATGCCTTGGCATTCGATGGCAACACATGAAGTATTAGAGAGTTTAGACTCATCAGAGGAGGGGCTCACCGATACCGAGGCGGAAAACAGGATTAAAGAGTATGGTTTAAATGAACTGAGAAAAAGACCACCTAGAACAGTTTTACAAATGCTTTGGACCCAAGTTACAGATGCTATGGTATTGATATTAATAGGTGCATCAGTATTATCTTTAGCATTTGGAGAATTTACAGAAGCTTTTGTAATTCTAATAATTGTAACAGTAAATGCAGTTATTGGTATTGTTCAAGAAAAAAAAGCAGAATCATCATTGGAAGCACTAAAAAATATGAATTCACCTACAGCACGTGTTATACGTGATGGTGAAGAAAATGTTATTCAAGCAAGTAATCTTGTAATAGGAGATATTGTTTTTTTAGAAGATGGAGCGATGATTCCAGCAGACATTCGTTTAATAGATACATCTAGTTTAAAAATTCAAGAAGCTTCTTTAACAGGAGAGTCTGTCCCATCAGAAAAAGATTCAGATGGCATTTTACCTGAAGAATGTGTATTAGGAGACCGTAGTAATATGGCCTATACGTCTTCAATTGTCACATATGGTAGAGGTGTAGGTGTTGTAGTTGCAACTGGGATGGACACAGAAGTAGGTAATATAGCACATCTTTTAGATTCACAAAATGATTTTGATACTCCTATAAAACGTAAACTTAATACTGTTGGAAAAACATTAAGTGTTATAGGTATTATTGTATGCGTTATTATATTTGCAATAGGTGCATTTTATCAGAGACCTCTCTTACCAATGTTTATGATTGCAATTTCACTTGCTATATCAATCATTCCAGAGGGATTACCTGCAACAGCAACCATTGTAATGGCTCTAGGTGTGCAACGTATGGCTAAAAGAAACGCTTTGATTAGAAAGTTGCCAGCAGTTGAAACATTAGGAGGAGCTACAGTAATATGTTGTGATAAAACTGGTACATTAACCTTAAATAAAATGACTGTTACACATATTGCTGTAAATGGCGATTTTGAATCTGGAAAAGTAACATCAATAGATACTGCGTCTGAGAAACATCCACTAGTATATAAAGAGCTTGTTTATGCTGGTGCACTTTGTAACGATGCATGTATAAATCCAGATAAAAAAGATGAAATATTAGGTGATCCAACAGAAGGTTCATTGATTTTTATGGCTAATAAATTTGGAATAGATCAAGAAGCTCTTGAAGAGAAATATCCACGTGTATTTGAGCAACCTTTTGATTCTGACAGAAAATGTATGACAACTGTTCATGATATAGATGGAAAAATCACAGCATATACTAAAGGTGCAGTGGATGAACTTCTCCATTTATGTACCAAAATATTAACATCAAAAGGTGAAAGAAACATTACAGAGATGGACAAAAAAAACATACACGAATTATGTCTTACTATGTCTAAAGATGCATTACGTGTACTTGGTTTTGCTAAGCGTGAAATTTTATCGATACCAAAGGAAGATAGTGAAAACATAGAATATGATTTGACATTTATTGGTATGGTTGGTATGATTGACCCACCAAGAACCGAGGTAACTGATGCAGTAAAAACTTGTAAAGAAGCGGGCATAAGAACCATAATGATAACAGGTGACCATAAAGTCACTGCCACAACAATAGCTCATGAACTTGGAATTTGGAATGAAGGAAATATTGTTATATCTGGTGATGAACTTGATAATTTAAGTGATGATGAACTTGATAAAGCTGTTAAAAATGTGACAGTATTTGCTCGTGTATCACCATTTGATAAACTTAGAATTATACAGTCTCTAAAAAGAATTGGAGAAGTACCAGCAATGACTGGAGATGGGGTAAATGACTCCCCTGCATTAAAGTCTGCTGATATTGGTATAGCTATGGGTATAAGTGGTACAGATGTGGCAAAAGATTCTTCAGATATGATTTTAATGGATGATAGTTTTACCACAATTGCATATGCAATAAAAGAAGGTAGACGTGTATATAGAAATATACAAAAGGTTATACAATTCTTGCTTGTTGGAAATATAGCAGAGATACTTACACTATTTGTTGCAATATTGTTAAACTGGGATACTCCACTTCTTGCTGTGCATATTCTATGGGTAAACCTTGCAACAGCAACTCTTCCAGCTCTTGCTCTTGGAGTTGACCCACCAAGTAGAAATATAATGAAGCATCAGCCTGTTAAATCAGAAAGTTTGTTTGAAAAAAACCTTGTACAAAGAGTTATTACTCAGGGGATATTTGTAGCAATAATGACCATTTTAGCATATAAAATTGGTCTTAATATAGGAAACCATACTGTAGGTCAAACAATGGCATTCTGTGTATTAGCATTTTCACAAATGTTGCGTGCATTTAGCCAGCGTTCAAATACAGATTCTATGTTTACTAGAAATAGTGGTAAAAACCCATTTCTTTTAATCTCATTTTTAACTTCTGCTTTGCTTATGGCAGTTATATTATTTGTCCCTAATTTTAGAGATGCATTTAATTTAACTGTTTTAAATAGTTCACAGTGGCTTGTAACAGTTATTTTAGCTATAATGTCTGTAGTTCAAGTAGAGGTTGGAAAATTTCTTAAAAGAAAATTATATAAAAAATAGTTGACAAAATTAGGAAAAAAATATAAGATATAAAACATAGAAAAATTAAATAAATCTTATCCAGAGAGGTGGAGGGACTGGCCCTATGAAACCCGGCAACCAGTATATTTATATACATTGGTGCTAAATCCTGCGGCGAAAGCTGAGAGATGAGTATAATTAAGCTTATACAGAGCCTGAGTTATATACTCAGGCTTTATTTATTTTAAATCTCATCTGACAAATAGTTTAATTTTCTTAATTAAAATCTAAGGGGGATACAAAAATGTATAACAAAGAAACAATATGTGTGCAAGGAAATTATAAGCCAGGAAATGGAGAACCAAGAGTTTTACCTTTATATCAAAGTACAACTTTTAAATATAGTAGTATAGACCAACTTGCTGACTTATTTGATTTAAAAGCTGATGGTCATATGTATTCCAGAATAAGTAATCCTACAGTTCAAGCTTTTGAAGAAAAGATAAGTTTGTTAGAGGGAGGAGTATCATCTGTTGCTGTATCATCAGGTCAATCTGCAAATATGTTAGCAGTTTTAAATATATGTAAATCTGGAGATAGTATACTTTGTTCTTCAAAAGTATATGGAGGAACATTTAATTTATTAGGGCCTAGTCTTAAAAAATTTGGAATAGATTTAATATCATTTGATTTAGATGCAAGCGAAGATGAAATAGTAGAACTTGCAAATGAAAATACTAAAGTTGTATTTGCAGAAACACTTGCAAATCCAACTCTTGAAGTTATAGATTTTGAAAAAATAGCAAATGTAGCTAAAAGAATTAATGTTCCATTTATAGTTGACAACTCATTAGCATCACCAGTACTTTGTAATCCGCTAAAATATGGAGCAAACATAGTCACTCATTCTACTACAAAATACTTAGATGGCCATGCTTCAAGTGTTGGTGGAATTATAGTAGATGGTGGAAATTTTAACTGGGACAATGGAAAATTTCCAGAATTAGTTGAGCCAGACCCAACATATCATGGAATAAGTTATACTGAGAAGTTTGGCAATGCTGCATATGCTACTAAAACAAGAGTTCAATTACTTAGAGACTATGGAAATTGCCTGAGCCCATTTAACGCATATCTTACTAATTTAAATATTGAAACACTACATCTTAGAATGGAGAGACATAGTGAAAATGCACTTAAGATAGCTGAGTTTTTAGAAAAACATAAAAATGTAGATTGGATTAACTATCCAGGGCTTGAAAATAATAAGTATTATGGAAATGCCAAGAAATATCTATCAAAAGGATGTAGTGGAGTTTTATCATTTGGAGTAAAAGGAGGACTTGAAAATGCTAAAAAATTTGTGGAAAAACTACAAATAGCAGCATTAGTAACTCATGTATCAGATGTAAGAACTTGTGTTATACATCCAGCTTCAACTACTCACAGACAATTAACAGAAGAACAATTAATTGCGTCTGGAGTATTACCTTCCCTAATAAGATTATCTGTTGGAATAGAAAATGTAGAGGATTTAATAGCTGATTTAAATCAAGCTTTAAATTTCTAATAGTATAAGAGAAAGAGAAGTGAAAAGATATGGCTTTAATACTACCAAAGGGACTACCTGTTATTAATAAATTATTAGATGAAGGAATAGATGTAATTTGTAAAGAAGACTTTAATAAAGATTTAGAATACAAAGAAAATATAGATACTAAAATAGCTATATTAAATCTAATGCCAATAAAAATAGATACAGAGTTAGATTTACTTAGAAGAATAGACAAGACAGGTTTTAATGTATCTGTAGAATTTATTAAAATCTCAACAAGAGAGAGTAAAAGAAGTTGTAATGAATATGTTAAGAATTTTTATAAAACATTTGATGAAGCAAAAAAAGAATCTTTTGATGGTTTTATAATAACAGGAGCTCCAGTTGAACAAATGGAGTTTGAAGACGTTGATTATTGGGATGAACTAAAAGATATTATGGATTATTCTAAAAGAAAGGCTAAATCTACATTATATATATGTTGGGCAGCTCAAGCAGGTCTTTACAAATACTACAATGTAAAAAAACTTCCATTAAGTCAAAAATGTTTTGGAGTATTTAAGCATGAAGTGGATAAAAATAGTAAGATAGTAGATGGATTTGAAAAAGAGTTTTTTGCTCCACATTCAAGACACACTACTGTAAATATTGAAACTTTGAAAAATAATGATGAATTGAGCATTGTAAGCCATTCTAAAGAAGCTGGTCCTTATATAATTACAAATTCAAGAGATGTATTTGTAATGGGTCACAGTGAGTATGATAAATACACTTTAGATAAAGAATATAAAAGAGATGTAGATAGAGGTGATAAAATCTCAATACCTAAAAATTATTATATAAATGATGATCCTTCAAAAGAACCAACTGTTAAATGGAAAAAGCATTCAGAACTTTTGTTTAGAAATTGGATAAAAAACTATCTAATAATATAAAACGCAACTAAAAAATATGAGAATCTATAAGGTATAAAAGTAATTATCATACTTCTTTATACCTTATTTTTATTTTATAAAATTGACATTATAAAAGTAGTTTTATATAATAAAACTAAACCGACTGTTGGTCTATTGAAAGGAGAAAGTATATGAGAATTATAAAAGACCCTGAAGAACGTAAAAATGAAATACTTGATACAGCTGAAATGCTTTTTTGTACTAAAGGTTATACAAAAACTACTGTAAATGATATTTTAAATGAGATTGGAATTGCAAAAGGAACATTTTATTACTATTTTAAATCTAAAGAAGAGGTAATGGATGAAATTATAACTAGAATTATAGATAATGATATAAAGATGTTGAAAGAAATTGCTTCAAATCCAGATATTCCAGTTATTGAAAAGTTCTTTCAGATATTAATATCTCAAAGACCTAAAGTTGGAGGAAGTAAAGAAAAAGTGATTAACCAATTTCAACAACCCAACAATGCTGAGATGCATCAAAAGACAATAGTCAAAACTATTTTAAATTTTACACCTATATTAACAGAGGTAGTAGAACAAGGTATAAGAGAAGGTGTATTCAATACAAAATATCCAAAAGAGACAATAGAGTTTTTACTTGTTTCTTCTGAGTGTATATTTGATAAAGGCATGTTTGATTGGGATAATGATGAAATACTGCAAAAAGCAAAGGCATTTGTTTGTATTATGGAAACGACCTTGGGAGCACATAAAGGAAGTTTTGATTTTGTATATAATATGTTAACAGAAGATTAAATTTATTGTAATAGTAAATAACTTTAGATTTTTATTTTTGAATAAGATTAAAATGAGAGGAATCGGTGTAAAATAAATACATCGATTTTTTATTAAAAATATCTTATTCAAAAATTTCAATAAGATAAGATAAACTATTTATAACTGAAGTTACAATATTGTTATTGACAATAAATCCTTAATACTATAATATTTAATACATTAAATATTTATAGTGTTAAGGATTATTTATAAAATATTTTTGAATTTAAAGTTAAAAATATTAGTAAAATAAAGTATTTTTACAGGGAGAATTTATATGGATGAGATAAGTTTTAAAAAAGCACTGCTAGAATTAACTAGAGATATAAATATCAAATTTACAACTTCATTAAGTCAGTTCTATCAACCACTTGGGATTACAGCAGTACAAGCTTTGATTTTATCAGAACTATGTGAACATGGAGAGAAAAAAATAAGTGATTTAGGTAAAAATTTGAATATGACAAATAGCAATGTGTCAGTAATATGTCAAAGACTCGAAAAAAATGGATTTTTAAATCGTATAAGAGATAAAGAAGACCAACGAATTGTAAAAGTTAAAGTTACAGAAAAATCGCTGGATATACAAGAAAATATTTCAAGTAGTATTTTTGATGACTATTTTGAAAATATGACTAGTGAAAAATTGCAAGATATGGAAGATATAATAGAGGGCTTAGAAAAATTAAATAAGCTTTTAACTCATATTGATTGCAAATAACATAAAATTAATTTAAAGGAGAACAAAATTATGGATGAACACAAACCACAAAAGAGGTCAATACTCTATTATTATACAATAATAATAATAGTAGTAATGTTTTTAAATGCTTTAATATTTCCAAGTCTAATGGATAAAAAAATGGTTGAGATTGATTATGGAAAATTTCTTACAATGTTAGATTCAGGAAAGGTTAAATCTGTTGAAATAGAAAGTAATAAAATTGCAATAAGCCCATCTAGTAGTAAGGATAAAAATATATACATAACTGGTAGAATGGATGACCCAGAACTAGTTGATAGATTAAAAGATGCAAAAGTAGAATTTACTAAGATTATTCCTAAAGAAAATTCACCTCTTTTGAGTATTTTACTTACATGGATAGTACCTATAGGTATTCTTATGCTATTTGGTAATTTAATGATGAAATCAATGCAAAAACGAATGGGTGGCAATAGTATGCAATTTGGAAAGAGTAATGCCAAAATGTATGTATCTGCTCAAAGTGGAAAAAGATTTAATGATGTAGCTGGTCAAGATGAGGCAAAAGAAGCTCTAAGCGAGATAGTAGATTTCTTACACAATCCAGAAAAATACAAAAAAATAGGAGCACAAATGCCAAAAGGTGCACTTTTAGTAGGGCCTCCAGGAACAGGAAAGACACTACTTGCAAAAGCTGTGGCAGGTGAAGCAGATGTACCATTTTTCTCAATATCTGGTTCTGAATTTGTTGAGATGTTTGTAGGTATGGGAGCATCTAGAATACGTGATTTATTTAAACAAGCTAAAGAAAAAGCTCCATGTATAGTGTTTATAGATGAAATTGATACTATAGGTAAAAAGCGTGATAATGGAAGTGGAATAGGCGGAAATGATGAACGTGAACAAACTTTAAATCAATTATTAAGTGAAATGGATGGATTTGATGGTGGAATAGGTGTAGTAATACTAGCTGCAACGAATAGACCTGATAGTCTTGATAAAGCATTACTTCGCCCAGGACGATTTGATAGACGTATACCAGTTGAACTTCCAGACCTTGGAGGACGAGAAGCTATCTTAAAGGTACATGCTAAAAATGTAAATGTAGACTCAAATATAGATTATAATGCAATTGCTAGGTCTACATCAGGTGCATCTGGAGCAGAACTTGCAAATATTGTAAATGAAGCAGCACTTTTAGCAGTTAAGTCTGGCAGAGATGTAGTAGAGCAACAAGATTTTGAGGAATCTGTTGAGACTGTAATTGCAGGATATCAACGTAAAGGAGCTGTGATTTCTGATAAAGAAAAGAAAATCATAGCTTACCATGAAATAGGTCATGCACTTGTTGCTGCAATGCAGAAACATTCTGCACCTGTCCATAAAATTACAATAATACCTAGGACTTCAGGTGCATTGGGTTATACTATGCAAGTTGCAGAAGATGAAAGTGTACTTATGTCCAAAGAGGAAGCCATTGATAAAATAACTACTTTTACAGGTGGTCGTGCTGCTGAAGAAGTTATTTTTGATACTTGTACATCAGGTGCATCAAATGATATAGAGCAAGCTACTAAGATTGCAAGAGCTATGGTTACTCGTCTTGGTATGAGTGAGGAATTTGATATGGTTGCTCTTGAAACAGTAAGTAATCAGTACCTAGGAGGAGACTCTTCTCTTGCTTGTTCTTCAGATACTGCAGCTAAAATTGATGAAGAAGTATTTAGAATAGTAAAGACTTGTCATAAAAAAGCAATTGAGATTTTAGAGAATAATATTGATAAGCTACATGAACTTGCTGAATATTTATTAGAAAAAGAGACAATTACAGGTGATGAGTTCATGGAAATACTGAATTTAAAGTAACCATGTTGAAATAAAGATTGTAGTAATAGTTTTATTTAAAGATATATTTGTATATTTAAAAATGTTAATGTATTTTCAATAAAATATAAATAAATATCTATATAAATCAAAACAAGAGAATCGATAAAAATGACTGTGTAAAAAATAAAAATGCCTAAATAATAGGCATTTTTATTTTACAATTAAACTACATACTTGTATCTTTACATAATCTTAATCATTAAAAATACATCTTAACTACATTTTTATACTAGAATTGATATTATAATAGTAATGAAATGTACAAGGAGGTTGTTTGATGGACAGACCAAATCCTGATATTCTATTAAAAAAAATAAAGAATGAAGAAAAAAAACTAAATAGAGGTCAGTTAAAAATATTTTTTGGGTATGCAGCAGGTGTAGGTAAAACTTATTCTATGTTGGAATCTGCACAAAATTTAAAAAAAGTAGGGGTTGATGTAGTTGTTGGATATATTGAACCACATACTAGACCAGAAACATTAGCATTACTTGACGGATTAGAGACTCTTCCTGTAAAAGAAATAGAATATAAATCTATAAAATTAAAAGAGTTTGATTTAGATGCAGCATTAGCAAGAAAGCCAGAAGTTATATTAGTTGATGAGTTTGCTCACTCTAATGTCACTGGGTTAAGGCATACTAAAAGATGGCAGGATATAGAAGAATTATTACTAGCAGGTATAAATGTATATACTACTGTAAATGTACAACATCTAGAAAGTTTAAATGATATTGTGGAGATAATTACAAATGTATCAGTCAAAGAAACTATACCAGATAAATTTTTAGATACAAGTACACAATTAGAGCTTATAGATGTTGAACCTGACGTACTTCTTGAAAGATTTAATGAAGGTAAAATATATAAAAAGGAACAGGCAATTAGAGCAAAAGATAATTTTTTTATAAAAGACAATCTAGTTGCACTTAGGGAAATTGCACTTAGAAAAACAGCCGAAAGAGTAAATAAAGAAGTTCAAATGACTAGATTATCAAAGGGTGATGTAACAGTAATACCTACATCAGATACACTTCTTGCATGTATAAGCCCATCTCCATCTTCAGCCAAGGTTATTAGAACTGCATCTAGGATAGCAGATAGTACGTTTGCTAAGTGGATAGCTTTATATGTTGAAACTCCAAATACAGCAAAATTGCCTTTTGAGGAGCAAAAACAATTACAAAACAATTTAAAACTAGCTAAGAAGTTGGGTGCTGAGATAATTGTTTTACATGGTGAAAATGTAATAGAACAGATACTTAGAATTGCCAAGATAAGAAATGTAACAAAAATTGTAATAGGCAGAAATCATTCAAATACTAAAAAATTGAGTAAAAAACTGAAAAAAGATATAGTTGACAAATTAATAGATGAAGTTGATTATATAGATATACATATAATCCCTTATAAATTTGCTTCAGAGGTTAAATATAGACCTAAAAAAGATAACTCATCAATAAAATCAAAATTTAAAATTAGTAAAACTGATTTTATAAAACTTATAATTATTACTTCAGTGATAAGCATTTTGGCATATATAGTACAAAGTATGGGATTTATAAGAGAAAATATATTACTAATATATATGTTAGGTGTAGTTTTGGTTTCTATGTGGACTAAAGGGTATAGTACAGGTATAATAAGTTCTGTATTTAACATAGTACTGTTAAATTATTTTTTTACAGCACCTTTATATACACTGTCAATAGCTGATTCAAATTATATAGTAACATTAGTTGTATTCTCAATAGTTGGTATAATAACTAGTACTCTTACATCTAAGATACAACATGAAGCAGATACAGCTGCTAAAAGAGAAGAAAATACAAAAATGATATATCAAATCATTAAGGGATTTTTAAGATTGTCGAATAAAGATGATATAGTAAATAAGGGTATAGAACTTTTATGTCTTAGTCTAAGTAGAGATATAGTTTGTTATTTAAATGTGGATAAGGATAAGAAATCAAAGTTCTATAAAAAAAATACTGCTAATAAGGACAAAAATGATTTAGATATAGAAGATGAAAAGGCTGTTGCAAGTTGGGTATTGTCTAATTCAACAGTAGCAGGTAGTGATACAGATACACTTCCTGGTTCAAAAGGATATTATATACCAATTATAGGTATGAATTCAACTTTGGGAGTCATTGGTATATCATGTGTTGATTCAAAATTAGATACAGAAGATATAAGTTTAATTGAAACAATAACTGCTCAAATGGCAATAGCTCTTGATAGAGAAATTCTATCAGAAGCAAAAGAAAACACTAATCTTGAGATAGAAAGAGAGAGGCTTAGAAGCAATCTTTTAAGAGCAGTTTCACATGACCTCAGAACACCATTAGCAGGAATATCTGGAGCAGTTAGTACAATTATAAAAAATAAGGATACTATAGGTCAGGATATAATAGACGAATTACTTAGTGGTGTATATGAAGATACTCAGTGGTTAATAAGACTTGTTGAAAATTTGCTTAGCATGACTAAGATAGATGAAGGAAAGTTAGAAGTCAAAAAACGTTCTGAACTTGTTGAGGAAATTATATCAGAGTCATTGCAAAATATTAAAAAAAGAATTGAAAATGCAATTATAGATATTAATATACCAGAGCAAATATTATTTGTTCCTATGGATGCCAAATTAATAGAACAGGTTTTAATTAATCTAATAGATAATGCTTTAAAATATTCAAAAGAGGATTGTAAGATAAATATAATTGTATATGAAAAAGAAGATTATGTTTGGTTTGAAGTGTCTGACAATGGTCCTGGAATATCAAAAGAATTGAAAGAGCATATATTTGATCGATTTTTTACTGGAGAAGAAGGTACTAAGGATTCTAGAAAAGGTGTTGGACTTGGATTATCAATTTGTAAATCTATAATTCAAGCTCATAAAGGTGAAATTTTAGTAGTAAACAATAAAGATAAAGGTTCAACTTTTAAATTTAGTTTGCCAAAAGAAAATGAATAGTATGAAATTTTGAAATTTAGTTTTGGAGGAAGAAATGAGTAAAAAACTTATATTGTTAGTAGAGGATGATAAAACAATAAGAAAATTTATATCTACTGCACTTGCAACTCAAGATTATGATGTTAAAGAGGCTATAACTGGTAAAGAAGGAATATCAATTGCTGTATCATATTCTCCAGATGTCGTTCTATTAGATTTAGGGTTAGAAGATATGGATGGAATAGAGGTAATAAAAGCTATTAGGCAGTTTTCAAATATACCAATAATTGTAGTTTCAGCGAGAGAACAAGACAGAGAAAAGGTAGAAGTGTTTGATGCAGGTGCAGATGATTACTTAACAAAACCATTTTCTATAGTAGAGTTATTAGCTAGGGTCAGAGTAGCGTTTAGACACTCACAAGTAGAATTACAACAAAAAGAAGAGATTAGGTCTACGTTTGAAGTAGGTGAATTATTTATTGATTTTGATAAAAGAAAAGTTATTGTTGACAATAATGAAGTACATTTGACACCAATTGAATATAATATTCTTTCATTACTTGCAAAGCATCATGGAAAAGTACTTACTCATAATTTTATAATAAAAGAAATATGGGGTAGTATTATAGGCAATGAAACTAAGTCTTTAAGGGTTTTTATGGCAACATTAAGACGAAAAATAGAGAAGCAACCTGCTGACCCTAGGTATATAATTACAGAAGTTGGTGTTGGATATAGACTAAATGATGAATAGGCAAAATGGATTCTAAAATTGTATAATTTAGATTAAGTTAAAATGAAGTGTGTATGCTATTATTAATTTAAGTATATGCATTTCATTTTTTAGTACTTTTTTAACATTGATAATATTAAACACATTTTAAAATAAAAGTATGGTATAATTTGTAAGAAAAGTCTAAGTTAAAAAATAAAAGATTTAATATTTATTTTCTAATAAATTTAATATAAATAAATATTAAATAATAATTACTGAAATAGTGAAAAATAATTACAGTAATAAATATATATAATTTTAAAAATGTAAATTGAGGTTTAGGAGTAGATTTATGTATATATTGAATTTAAATACAAGAGAGATTGCAAAAGATTTTAGAACAAAATTTTATATACCAGAAAATTCATATCTTATATTAAGTGCTCCAAAAAATTTAAAATTACTCAAGGAAACTTTGGATATAGATGAAATAACATTTAATGATTGTCTTAAATTTGATGAAATAACAAAGCTTGATTTATTTGATAATTATGATTTTTTGAGCCTAAATACTTTTGAATTGAGAAATGGAGAAGCTGTTATAGAAGAAGTAAATATGTATTTATCAGATAATTTTATATTAGTTGTTGTAAATGAAGAGCATTTTCTATTTGAATTTGTAAAGAATCTTATTTTAAAAAACTCTCAACTTGAAAAAAATCCTGTCATAAACCTTTTTAAGATAAATTATTTAATTTTTAGAGAAGTTATAAAAAATGGTTTTGAATCTTTAGAAAAAGTTGAAGAATTAATTCTTGAAATAGAAGATGAGATGATGGACAATATTCATAAAAATCATGTTTCTAGAATAAGTGATGTAAGAGGATTGACTAGAACTATAGTTAAAAACACCAGACCACTTTTATATATTGGAGATAGAATAGTTAAAGAAAATATACGATATTTAAAATACTCGAATGTAAAAAAATATAATCTTGAAAATTTTCAAGGGATAGATTTTGGTATTGATAAATTATATAATTTTGCACTATCAACACGTGAGTTAGCAGATAAACTCCTAGATATTTATTCTTCTAGAGTAGGTGAAAAAACGAATCACTTAATTACAAAATTGACCCTACTTACGGCTATCTCTGCACCACTTACAATTATAACAGGAATATATGGAATGAACTTTAGGTATATGCCAGAACTAAACTGGCTTTATGGATATCCAGCAACATTACTTTTGATGTTAGGCATAGTTTTTGTTGGAATTATAATATTTAAAATAAAAAAATTATTGTAAAAATAAGATGCTTTTTAAACGATTTTAGAAAAATATATTAAAAGAAAAAGTGTATTAAGAAAATAAAAAAATATTTTAAATTGAAAATATTTATAGAAAATATTGACAATTATATTTTCTTTGCTATAATTATTAAACAAGAAGATTAATAAATTATAAAAATGGAGGATAATACTATGAAAGGGATTTTAAAAGAACTAGTGGCAAAACTTTATAGCTTTTTTTATTTTATGTTCTGGGGCTTTTATTTTAGCGCTGGCTATTTCTTTTACAAAAATACATGTAATTCCTTTCTGGTGAGGCCTTGATTTTAATAACCTTGGGCATAGGTCAATTTTATAAAAATGATTATTTTATATGGTCATGTAAGATTTGATGCTTAATAGATTATTTTAGAGAACTCATTAATGAGTTCTCTTTTTTATTTTAAACTCAAGTATAAAAATATAACATTAGGGGGTAGTAAAGATGATAGTGGTATTAAAAGTAGGAGCAGATAAGAGAGAAGTTAAGAAATTAATAGAAGCTATTTGTAAAGAAGGTGTAGAAGTGAATCCTATAGATGGAAAAGAATTAACTGTTTTGGGGTTAGTTGGAGATACTAGTAAAATAGATGCCAAAAGAATAGAAGCAAATAAGGTGGTTGAAAAAGTTATGCATGTAGTAGAACCTTTTAAAAAAGCAAATAGAAAATTTCATCCAGAACCTTCAATTATAAATGTAGATGGTATGGAAATTGGGTCAAAAAAACTTACTATGATAGCTGGTCCTTGTTCTGTTGAAACAGAGGAACAAATAGTTTCTATAGCTGAAGATGTAAAAAAATCAGGAGCAGGATTTTTAAGAGGAGGAGCATTCAAGCCAAGAACATCTCCATACGCTTTCCAAGGATTAAGATATGATGGATTAGATTTATTAAAAAAAGCAAAAGAAAAAACAGGTCTTCCTATAGTTACAGAAATAATGTCAACACAAGATATAGATGTATTTGAAGAAAATGTAGATGTAATTCAAGTTGGAGCAAGAAACATGCAAAACTTCGATTTATTGAAAGAATTAGGAAAAACAAATAAAACAATACTTTTAAAAAGAGGATTATCTGCTACAATTGAAGAGTGGCTAATGTCAGCTGAATATATAATGGCTGGAGGAAACGAAAGTGTGGTTCTTTGTGAAAGAGGTATAAGAACTTTTGAAACATACACTAGAAATACTTTGGATTTAAGTGCAATCTTAGCTGTAAAAAAACTTAGCCATTTACCAGTTATAGTTGACCCAAGTCATGCAGCAGGAAAATCATGGATGGTTGACTCTCTATCTAAAGCAGCAATTGCGGTTGGAGCAGATGGTTTAATAATAGAAGTTCATAATGACCCAGCTCATGCACTTTGTGATGGTAAACAATCAATTAAACCAGATGAGTATGAAGGATTAATAAATGAACTAAAAACTATCGCATCAGCAGTTGGAAGAGAAATATAATCTATAGAAGGATGGTTAAACGTGGAAGAAAAATTATTAGTTAATCTAAAAGAGAATAGTTACAATATATTTATAAAAAAAAGTATATTAAAAAATATAGGTAAAGAAATTAAAAAAATATATTCTGGAAATAAGATTTTTATTGTTACAGATGAAAATGTAGCAAAATTATATTTATATGAAGTTAAAAATAATTTGATTGAATCTGGATTTGAAACGAAAGCTATAATATTAGAAGCTGGTGAAGAGACAAAGTCATTTAATACTCTACCTAAAATATATGAAAGTTTACTTGACTTTAAGTTAACTAGAAAAGATTTGATTATCACATTGGGAGGAGGGGTAATTGGAGATTTAGGAGGATTTACAGCAGCAACTTTTTTAAGAGGTGTAAATTTTATTCAAATTCCAACATCTCTATTAGCTCAAGTGGACAGTTCTGTAGGTGGAAAAGTTGGAGTTGACCTTGAAAGGGGAAAAAACTTAGTAGGGAGTTTTTATCAGCCGAAAGCAGTATTTATTGACCCAGATGTATTATCATCTCTTCCAGAAAAATTTTATAGAGATGGAATGGCAGAGGTTATAAAGTATGGATGTATAAAAGATAAAACTTTTTTTAATAAGCTTGAAAACTTAAAAAATAGGGAAGAAGTGATGCAACATATAGAATACATTATACACAAATGTTGCCTTATCAAAAAAACTGTAGTTGAAGCTGATGAGAGAGATTTAGGAGATAGGATGCTTTTAAATTTTGGACACACACTAGGTCATGCTATTGAGAAACACTATAACTTTACAGGTTATACTCATGGAGAAGCTGTTGGTGTAGGCATGTATAAGATAACATTAGAGAGTGAAAAAAAAGGGATTACAAAACAAGGTACATCAGAGCTTATAAAATCAATTTTAATAAATTATGATTTACCTTATGATGTTGAATTAGGAGATAATAAATCTATAATAGATACTATATCTCTTGATAAAAAAAATCTAGGTGATACACTAAAAATAATACTTTTAAAGGATATTGGAGAAAGTATTATATATGATACTACTTCTAAATTTTTTCAGGAGGTAAAATGATGGGAAGCTTAAAAATATATCCAAGCAAATTATCAGGAGATGTGAAAATTCCTCCATCAAAAAGTATGGCACATAGAGCAGTTATTTGTGCTGCTTTAAGTGATGGAAAAAGTAGAATTTCTAATATAGATTTTTCTGATGATATCATAGCTACTATAAGAGCAATGATATCATTAGGAGCAACCATAGAAAAAAAAGAAGACATTTTAGAAATTACAGGAATCTACTCTAAAGAAGCAATCTTAAATAAAGAGAATCAATTGAATCAACCTAAATTGACTATAGATTGTAATGAATCAGGTTCTACTTTAAGGTTTCTGGTACCTATATCTTTAGCCTTTGATGGAGTAAAAAGATTTATAGGAAGAGGTAATCTTGGAAAAAGACCACTTAATACTTATTATGAGATATTTGACAGACAAGGCATAGAATACAACTACAAAGAAAATAAACTGGATTTAATCGTATCAGGAAAACTTAAACCAGACGAATTTAGAGTAAAAGGAAATATAAGTTCTCAATTTATAACAGGATTATTATTTATATTACCTACATTAGATAGTGACTCAAAGATAATAATTACCACTGAACTGGAATCTAAAGGGTATTTAGATTTAACTATTTCAACTATGAAAGATTTTGGGGTAGAAATTGTAAACAATAATTATAAAGAATTTATCATAAAAGGAAATCAAACTTATAAAGCTATAGATTATAAAGTTGAAGGAGATTATTCTCAAGGTGCATTTTATTTATCAGCAGATGCTATTGGAGAAGATATTAACATACTTGACCTTAAAGAAAATTCTCTTCAAGGAGATAGTGAAGTTATTGAGATTTTATCAAGGATGGGTGTGGAAATTTTAAGAGAAGACAACAAAATTAAAGGAATAACAAATTGTCTAAATAGTACTTTGATAGATGCATCTCAATGCCCAGATATAATACCCGTTTTATCTGTGGTAGCAGCTTTAAGTATAGGGAAGACGACTATAATCAATGCTGGAAGACTTAGAATTAAGGAGTGTGATAGACTTCATGCAATAAATGTTGAGTTAAGTAAGCTTGGGGCAAATATAGAAGAAAAAGAGGATAGTTTGATAATTGAGGGAGTAAGCAAATTAAATGGAGGTGTAGAGGTATGGAGTCACAAAGACCACAGGATTGCCATGACACTTGCAATTGCTTCTTGTAGATGTGATAAACCAATCATATTGAAAGATTTTGAGTGTGTATCAAAGTCTTATCCACATTTTTTTAAAGATTTTGAGATGTTAGGAGGAAGAATTGATGAGTGGAATATGGGGAAATAATTTAAAAATATCCATCTTTGGAGAATCTCATGGAAATGCTATAGGTATAAATATAGATGGTCTTCCAGCTGGCATTGAGTTAGACCTTGATAAGATTGATAAAGAAATGAAGAGAAGAGCACCAGGAAAAAATTCTATATCAACTTCAAGAAATGAAAGTGATATACCAGAAATTTTAAGTGGATATTTTGATGGAAAAACTACAGGAACTCCATTATGTGCAATTATAAGAAATAGTGATACTCGCTCAAAAGATTATGGAGAAGTTAAAAACTTGATGAGACCAGGTCATGCAGACTATACAGGTCATATAAAATATTCTGGGTTTAATGACTATAGAGGAGGAGGACATTTCTCAGGAAGAATAACTGCTCCATTAGTATTTTGTGGTTCTATATGTAAACAAATTTTATCACAAGAAGGTATAGAGATAGGAGCCCACATAAAAAAAATCAAGAATATAGAGGATAAGGGTTTTAATTATATAGACATCTCAAGACAAGAATTATTAAATTTACAAAATTTAGAATTACCTTTGCTTGATTTATCAAAAGAAGAAGCTATAAAAAATACTATTCTAGATGCAAAAAATCAGGGAGATTCAGTTGGTGGTATAATTGAATGTGCAGTAGTAGGTGTTAATGTAGGTGTTGGAAATCCGTTTTTTGATTCTGTTGAATCTACTCTATCACATTTACTATTTTCTGTTCCATCTATAAAAGGTGTAGAATTTGGATTAGGATTTGATATTACAGACATGTATGGTTCTCAAAGTAATGATGAAATGTACTATGATGAAGATACAGTAAAAAGTAAAACTAATAATAATGGTGGGATTGTTGGAGGTATTACAACTGGAATGCCAATAGTTTTTAAAGTAGCAATTAAGCCAACTCCATCAATTAGTAAACAACAAAATACTGTTAATATAAAAGATAAAAAAGATGATGTTTTAGCTATTAAAGGTAGACACGACCCTTGTATAGTTCAAAGAGCTGTACCTGTAATAGAAGCAGTAACAGCTATTGGAATTTTTGATTTGATGAAAGGACGATAATAATGGAGGATTTAACGAGATATAGAAATAAAATTGATGATATAGATAAGGAACTTGTTCAACTATTTGAAAAAAGGATGAATATAGTTCTCGAAATTGCTAGATATAAAATGAAAAATAATACTACTATACTTCAAAAAGATAGAGAAGAAAAAGTATTGAGTAAAGCAGTAGATAATCTAGAAGATAAAAAATATTCACAAGAGACTGTACAATTTTTCAATTCAGTAATGGAAGTTAGTAGAAATTTGCAAAAAAGATTAATAGATAATGATGTAGAGGAAAAAAATGAAAACAGTTCAAATTCATCAAATGAAAATTTTGATTTGTTAAATCTATATAAATATAAGTCATTAAAAAGTGAACTTAATAAAAAAAATATCCTAGTAGGATTTCCTGGTATATCAGGTTCATTCACAGAAGAAGCACTAACAAAATTTTTTAACACTCAAATCACAAAAAAACAATTTAAAGAATTTGAAGATGTCTTTATAGCACTTCAAAATAAAGAAATAAATTATGGAATAATACCTATAGAAAACTCCTCTACAGGAGCAATTTCTGAAACTTACGACCTTTTAGGAAAATATGGATTCTATATAGTTGGGGAAGAGTGTATAAAAATAAATCAAAATTTAATTGGAATAAAGGGCACAAACCTTGAAGATATTAAAGAAATATATTCACATCCACAAGGAATAGGTCAGAGTAGTGAATTTTTAAAACAAAATAGTCAATGGAAATTGATACCTTTTAATAATACAGCAACTAGTGCTGAACTTGTTAAAAGGCTTCAAGATAAAACAAAGGTAGCAATTGCTAGTAAAAAAGCCGCAACGATTTATGGATTAGAAATAATAAGTCCTTGTATAAATGATATAACAGATAATTATACTAGATTTGTGGTAATTAGTAATGAGATACACATTGAAGAAGAGTCAAATAAGATGAGTATTGTATTTTCTGTTGAGCATGAAGCTGGAAAGCTTTATAAAATACTTGGATACTTTGCTGAAAACAATATAAATATGACAAAAATAGAATCAAGACCAATGAAAAATGCTTCTTGGAGATATTTCTTTTATATAGATTTTGAATGTTCTATATATGATTCAAAAGTATGTAGCTTATTAGACATGATAGAACGTAATACAGCATACTTCAAATTTATCGGTGTATATAGAAATAAAATTGAATAGATAAATGTAATTTTTTCTTTAAAACAGAATGATTGGAGGTGGAAAGATGAATTTTTTTGGTCTAATAGGTGAAAAGCTATCTCATAGCGTTTCACCTCAAATTCATAAGAGGTTATTTGAAGTATTGAATATTGAAGGTGCTTATAAGAACTTTGAGATTTCAAAAGAAAATATACCAATGTTGGATGATGCTATAAAATTATTAAGAATCAAAGGTGTAAATGTTACTGTCCCATATAAAGAAAGAGTCATGGAGTTTTTAGATTTTATATCTCCAGAAGCAAAGCGTATAGGGGCAGTTAACACAATTTTACTTAAAGAGAATAAATTATATGGCTATAATACAGATTATTTTGGACTTGACATTATGTTCAAAATAGCTAATATTGATATTCAAGGAAAGACAGCTGTTATATTAGGTACTGGAGGTGCATCTAAAGCAGCCATAACATACCTTCTTGATTCTGGAATAGATAAAGTTTATGTTTCAAGTAGAAAAAAAGATAATAAAAAGCTATCAAATAATTCAGCTATATTAATAGATTATGAAGAACTTAAGAATATAAAAGGAGATATAATATTAAATGCAACTCCAGTAGGAATGTACCCTAATATAGGATTATCACCTGTCTCAAAATCTATTATACAAAATTTTGATATATTAGTAGATTTGATTTACAATCCTAAAAAAACTTCTTTTCTAGAAATTGGTCAGAATCTAGGTAAAAAAACGTGTAATGGATTATATATGTTGGTTGGGCAAGCAATAAAATCTCAAGAAATATGGCAGAATACTAAAATAGATAATGGTGTTTTAAATATTATATATGAAGAAATAAAATTAAACTTTTTATAGGGGGATTGATTATGATAAACAAAGAAAAAGTAATATTAATAGGTATGCCAGGTAGTGGAAAAACTACAATTGGAAAACTTTTAGCACAGGAATATAATTGTAGTTTTTGTGATATGGATGATTATATAAACAAAATATCTCAAAAAAGTATAGCAGAATTATTTTTAGAAGGAGAAGAGGTTTTTAGAAATTATGAAACTCAAGCATGTAGAGAACTTTCTACTAGCGATAAAACAGTAGTCTCTACTGGTGGTGGTGTAATAAAAAAAGATATTAATATAGAAATACTCAAAGAAGCAGGAATAATACTTTTTATTAATAGACCTATAGAAAAAATTTTAGAAGATATAAATATTAATTCAAGACCCTTATTACAAGATGGAAAAGAGAAATTATACAATCTTTATAATGAAAGAATAAATCTTTATAAAAATGCTGCGGATATAGAAATTTTAAATGATAAATCATTAAATGATGCTGTATATAATATCAAAAATGCAATTAATAAAAATTTTAAATTTGAATTTAATGAAAAAATAATCTAGGGGGAAATAAGAATAATGAATATTGTTGTTGTAGGATTAGGAGTTATAGGAGGTTCTTTTGCTAAGGCATTGAAAAAAGCTGGATATGAAGATGTGTTTGGAGTAGATATAGATTCTGAAACTCTGAAAAAAGCAGAAGAGTTAGAAATCATCAAAAAAGGATGTACTACAGGGAAGGAATTTTTCAAACAAGCTGATTTGATTATATTATCTATATATCCTAGATTAATTGTAACTTTTTTAGAAAATAATAAAGAGTATTTTAAAAGAGGAACTATAATTACTGATACCACAGGAATAAAAGAAGTTCTTATAAATGATGTCTTAAAAATTATTCCAGATGATATAGATTTTATATTTGGTCATCCAATGGCAGGTAGAGAAAAAAAGGGAATTGATTTTGCGAGTGATGAGGTATTTAAAGAAGCAAATTATATAATTACTCCAACTGGCAGAAATAATATAAAAAACTTGGAGTTTGTTGAGAATTTAATTTTAGAGATAGGATTTAAAAGAGTAAAAAAATTAACTGCACAAAAACATGATGAAATGATAGCTTTTACATCTCAATTACCTCATGTAATGGCAGTTGCTCTTATAAATAGTGATGAAGAAGGTAGAGATACAGGCAAATTTATTGGAGATAGCTATAGGGATTTAACTCGTATTGCAAATATGAATGAAGACCTATGGAGTGAACTTTTTTTAGGAAATAGAGATAATTTATTAAAATCTATAGAAAATTTTGAGATGGAAGTGAATTTAATAAAAGATGCTATCTTTAATAATGATAAAAATAAACTTGTTGAATATTTTAAAACATCTTCAGTCAGAAGAGAGTATTTAGAAAAATAGACTCTTATTTAAATTATATAAATTTAAAATTACATGTAAGTGGGTATAAATATAAACAATAACATATTTAATCATATTAGTCTTATTGTTACTAATGTAATTAAATATGCTATTGCTGTATTTATACCCTTAATTTTATTATCCTATAAATAATACTTATTTAATATGTTCTTTATTAACAATTTATAAAACTCAATTGTAAAAAAGAGTTTTTAATAGTAAAATAAAGTGAATCAACTAAATATAACTAGTGGAGAGGGTGAGGTGTAGCTACTTGAAATATAGTAGGCAAATATTAAAAAGTATATTAATAGCATTTATGGTACTATTCTTTTTTAGTGTATTTGCGTTTTTTTATATAAGTAATATGGATAATGTATTAGAATATGAGACAAAGAATTATTTATCAGAAATTAGTGAAGAGAGTAAGATTGCAATTAATAGTAAGTTGAAAAGTAATTTAAATGAATTAGAAAGTATTTCTAAGTTTTTAGAAATAGAAGATAATTTTAATTTAGAAAAAACTTTGAAAATCTTGGAATCATATAATAAAAATAGTAACTATAATAATATTGGTATGATTTTACCTAATGGCAAAGGCTATGCTAAAGGTATTTTTGGAACAGATTTTTCAGATAGGGATTATTTTAAGTTGGCCATTAAAGGTACAGCTAATATATCAAAGCCTTTAATAGATAAAGATACTGGAAAATTGACGAAAACATATGCAGTCCCATTATACAATAATGGTAAAATTGTTGCTGTTATTGCAGCTGATTATGATGTTGAGTTTGTATCTGAGTTTTTGTCTATTTCAACTTTTAATGGTGAAAGTTTTTCACTTATATGTGATAGTAATGGTGAAATAATTATACCATCTTATCACAAAAATTCAAATTCAAATATTACAAATCTTTCACAAGTTAATTTTAAAAAAGCATTTACTTTTAAAAATATGAAAATATCAGATAAAGGAGTAGTAGAGGCTAAAGAATCAGGAAAAGAAATTTATATGGCATATACTTCTTTAGGAATAAATGACTGGTTTATAATATCAATCGTTCCAAAGATAGTTGTATCTAAAAAGCTAAACAATTTAATGATGATTACAATTATTGGATGGATTATACTTTCATTTTTGTTTTTAGGTGTTATACTGTACATATTATATTCAAAAGCAAAGAGTCAAAAGACTATAGAAAAAATAGCATATACAGATCTTGTAACTGGTTATTCAAATTGGCGAAAATTTGAATCAGATGCTATAAATTTACTAAAGAAAGCATCACAAAATGATAAACATGCAATGGTAACATTTGATATTGATAAATTCAAAGCAATTAATGATATATATGGCCATAAAAAAGGCAACTCAATTTTAAAAGATATTGCAGATACATTAAATAATATGACTCATGATAATGAGACTTTTGCTCGTGTTAGTTCTGATAATTTTAATATCTTATTAAAATATAATACAAAAGAAGATATAGTAAATACTATTAAAAAAATCATTATTAGTAATGACTTTGTAAATTTGTCTTTTGGAATCTATGAAATTAAGGATAAGAACTTATCTATAAGTGCATATAGTGATAGAGCTTCACTTGCGAAATTATCAATAAAAAACAATAGAGATATAAATTTTGCTTTTTTTAACGATAAGTTAAGGGATAAGTTATTACTTGAAGATAAAATAGAGAAAGAGATGGAATATGCACTTGAAAATAATCAATTTATAATGTATTTACAACCAAAATACAATATTAAATCAGATAAATTTTGTGGAAGTGAGGCACTGGTTAGATGGCAATACACAGAAAAAGAATTTATATATCCAAGTGATTTTATTCCTATATTTGAAAAGAATGGTTTTATTACAAAAATTGATATGTACATACTAGAACAAGCTTGCAAAGAAATTAGAACTTTATTTGACAAAGGTATTTTACCTTTACCTATATCTGTGAACTTTTCAAGAGTTGATTTTTTAAAAAAAGATTTTATCACAAAAATAGTTAATATATGTGATAAATATAAAATACCATATAGTTTAATAGAAATTGAAATTACTGAATCTAGTATGTTTGGTGATACGGACACTCTATTTGATGTAAGTAGAAGACTTCAAGATATTGGATTTATAATTTCAATGGATGATTTTGGGTCAGGATATTCTTCTGTAAATATGCTTAAAAATATACCTTTAAATGTAATCAAATTAGATAGAGGCTTTTTTATTGATGATAAGAATATTGATAAAAGTCAAATTGTTATAAAAAGTATAGTTTCGCTTATTAAACAATTGGGAATAAGAGTCGTTGCTGAAGGAATTGAAACAAAAAGTCAGGTGGAAATGTTAAGGGAAGCAAATTGTGACATTATTCAGGGTTATTATTTTTCAAAACCATTACCAGTTAAAGAGTTTGAGAAATTAGTCTATAAAATATAGGTCAATAAATTTTAATTTGGAGGTGGTAAGTAAGTGATAAGAGCAAAATCGTTGAAAAGCGTAATGAGTATTATATTAATATTTTTATTCACAATAATTTCTTTTTCTGATTTTGCATTTAAAACTAATGTTCAAGAAGAAGAAAACAATAAAGTTAGTTTAAAAGAAATATCTTTACAAAGTTCTAATGCTATAAAAATAAAGCTAGACAGTTCATTATCATTTGTTAAGAGTATAGCGAATATGGTTTCATATTTTGATACTATAGATAATCCTGAGATAATCCCGTTATTAGCTAAAATATCAAAAGAATCTGATTTTCAAAGAATATCAATTGCTTCTCCTAATGGAATAAGTCGTACTAGCGATGGGAAAGTTGTTGATATATCAAATTACCAATATTTTAAGAAAGCTATTAGTGGAGACAGTAACATATCTGAAGTAGTAAAATCTCCTATTGATGGAAAAGATACTTTTGTTATAGCTACACCTGTATACAAAGAAAATAAAGTGATTGGTGTTTTATATGGTTCATACTATAATGATAAATTAGCTGAATTCATTGACATAACAAGTTTCAACAGTGAAGGATATATAGATATATTTGAATCTAGCGGACAATTTGTTTTGAAATCTTCACATACAAATGCTATAGTTGGAGCAAGTAGTAATATATACGATATATTCAAGGAAGCTTCTTTTGATGCTGGTTATAGCTATAAAAAAGTATATGAAGATACAAAACATAAAAAGAGTGGATTTATTTCATATAAATACAAAGGTAAAGAACGTTATGCAACATACACACCAATAGGTGTAAATGACTGGTATGTTCTCTCAGTAATACCACAATATACTGTAAGAAAAAATATTGATAAAATAAATCAATTAGCATTTTCTTTAATTTGTAAGGTGTTCTTATTATTTATTGCACTAATAATATATATCTTCTATAAAAATAATAAATCACAAAAGCATATTCTAAAAGCCAATAAGGAAATATCATCTATTACAAATAGCAT
This sequence comes from Clostridioides sp. ES-S-0048-02, assembly GCF_020658495.1. NCBI lineage: Bacteria > Bacillati > Bacillota > Clostridia > Peptostreptococcales > Peptostreptococcaceae > Clostridioides > Clostridioides sp. ES-S-0048-02. Next base: position 19,843 of record NZ_JACVWH010000017.1, on the reverse strand, counting down.
TCCTGGAGGAGTTCAAAAATGTACTGTTGATGAAAAATTTGAGTTTGAATTTTTAAGTGATGGATTTGTTGATTTGTTTGGTTACACAAGAGAAGAAATAAAAATGCAATTTAATAATAGTTTTTATAAAATAATACACAAAGATGATGTTGAAAGAGTAAAAAAAGAAATCTCTGAACAACTTTATAAAAATAAAACTATTGAATTGGAATACAGAGTTAGAACTAAAAGTGGTGATATAGTCTGGATATCTGATAAGGGGGAACTTATAGTAGAACCTGATGGTAAAAAATATCTTTATTGTGTTACAGTAGATATTACCAAAACAAAACAATTAGAAAAAGAAATGGAACAAAAGAATTTAGAACTTGAAATGGTATCAGAAAATATATTAGGCGGAATACTTATAACAGAATTTGATGAAGATTTTACTATACAATATGCTAACTCTGGTTATCTATCAATGATTGGATATACACGTAAACAGTTAGAAGATGAACTCCAATATAAATCATGTAATCTTGTTTTTTATGATGATAGAAAAAAGATTCTTGAAAATTTAAGACATCAGTTGATTATTGGAAATATCGCTGTAGGTGAATATAGAATAAAGAAATGTGATGGCAAGATGATATGGTTTTCTTTAAAAGGAAGGCTTATTACTGATAGTGATGATAGCAAAAAAGGAATTTGGATTTTAACTGATATAACTGATTTAAAAAATGCAGAACAAAAACTTAGAATTAATGAAGAAAGATTTAGAATTGCATTAAATCAAACATCAAATATTATATTTGAGTATGATATAAATACAAAATCTCTTGTAAATACTAATAAGAGTATGGAAAATTATAATATTGATAAAATAAATGAAAATGTTCCTTATTCCTTAGTTGAAGCAGGAATTATTTATAAAGACTTTAGTGAAGATTTTATAAAAATGTATGAGAAGATAATAAGTGGAGAAAAAACTGCAAGTTGTGTTGTTAAAATAAGAGTTCCAGATCAAGGCTACATATGGAACAAAATTACATTAACTACTATTTTTGATGAAGATGGTAAACCTATAAGAGCTATTGGGATACAAGAAGATATAAGTGAACAAAAAGAAGCAGAAATAAGATATAATCAAGCATACAAATATCATTCCGCTATATTATCAGAAGCAATAATAACCTATGAAATAAATGTATCAAAGGATATTTTTATAAGGGGTAATGAAAATTGGTATCGACAATTTGGAATTAAACCAAGCAATGACTACTCTGAAATGGTAAAATCTATATCAGAGACTGTTATTTATAAAGATGATAAAGAAGTCTTTTTAAATACATTTTTATGTAGACATTTATTAGAAGCCTATAAAAATAATATAAGTGAAATAAAGTTGGAATATAGAAGAATGAATCAAGATGATAAAATGATTTGGGTACTTTGTACAATGCATTTAATAAAAGACTCTATTACGAATGATATAAAAGCACTTGCTTATATTAAAGATATCGACGAACAGAAAAATGAAGAAATTAAATTAAAATTAAAAGCTGAAAGAGATACTTTAACAGGATTATATAATAAGGGTACTACAGAAAATCTTATTAATGATTTTCTAAATTCAGAAGAATCAAATTCAGGAATTCATGCCTTTTTAATTATTGATATAGATAATTTTAAATCAATAAATGATAATTTAGGACATGTTTTTGGAGATAAAGTTTTGTATGAAGTTTCTAAACAACTAAAGCCTATATTTAGAAATAATGATATAGTGGGGCGTATTGGTGGTGATGAATTTATAGTATTCTTAAAGAATATTCAATCTTTTGAAAATGCTAAAAGTAAAGCAGAAAAAATATGTAATATATTTAGAAATTCTTATACTGGAAATAAAAAAACGTATAAGATATCAGGTACAGTTGGAATTTCATTCGTACCAGAACATGGAGCTGTATTTGAAGAACTTTATAAAAAAGCAGACATGGCACTTTATTATGCAAAGAATAAAGGAAAAGATAAGTATTCACTTTATAATGATTGTATATGTGAAAATAAACTTGAAACCGATATAAGTAATGGTAGTGTGAAAGAAGAAAGTCTAAAAGGTGAAATTGAATATGAAGATTCTAATCTATCACTAAAAGAAGTTCTTGATTCTATTGATAATTATATATATATAGTAAATCCGAATACTTATGACCTTATTTTTATTAATAATAAGGTCTCAAATTTAGACTTAGAAATAAAAATAGGAGATAAATGTTATAAATCATTATTAAAATCTAATATTCCTTGTAATAACTGCCCGATTAATGGATTAAAAGAAAATAGAGATTCAAAATTTAAAACAGAGACAAATATATTTGGAGAAAATGTATCAATTGCAAGTTGGATTAATTGGATAGATGGAGAATATAACTGTCTTATAGAGTGCATAGATATTTCTTTATATAAAAACAAATAAAAAGGATTATATAAATATGATTAATTTAATATTGGGTTTAATATTTATAATTTACTATTTTTATCTTAAAATAGTTTTTGGTGGTATTTCATTTAGTGGATTTTTCTTAGTTATAGGAATACTATTAATTGTTTATCGAATCTTAAAAAAGAAAATTAAAGAAAAGAAGGTTTTTTATAAAGTGCTAAAAATACTAATTAGTGTTTTCTTAATAGTATTCATGATTACTGAAAGCTTAATAATCTTTTATCCTAAAAATAGTTTTGAGACAAAAAGTGATTATCTTTTGATTTTAGGAGCTTCTGTAAAAAAGACTACACCAAGTACTACATTGAAGGGAAGATTAAACACTGCTTTAAAATATTCAAAAGTTAATAGTGAATGCTATGTAGTAGTATCAGGTGGTAAGGGTAATGGAGAAAATATAACTGAGGCAAAAGCTATGAAAGATTATCTTGTTAGAAATGGTATAGATAGCAATAGAATAATAGAAGAAGATAAATCTACAAATACTTATGAAAACTTTAAATATTCAAAGCTAAAGATAGAAGAGCATAGTAGAAAAAGAATAAAAAATATAAAAGTAAAAATTGTAACAACTGATTTTCATGTTCTTAGGAGTAAAATACTAGCATCTAGAAATGAATATAAAAATATTTCTTTTTACGCTAGTAAGTCAAAGCTTTCATTTGTTCCAACATATTATACAAGAGAATTTTTTGCAATATGGAAAACAATTGTTTTTGATGGGTGAAAGTGATATGTGACAAATAAAAATACTAGATATAAATCATAAATTTATATCTAGTATTTTTTATGTAAAAATCCAATGCAGATTTCACAGTATGAATTGACCTTGAAGAAAGGCGATAACTGGAAGATAGTAAGGTAAATCATAAAAGCGTGCATTTCTATATAAGATTTGCATACTTTTAATTTGACAATAAAACTTTGCAGTGTTATATTATAAATGACAAGTAAACTTGGCAATAAAAGGAGAATATAGATGAATAAAGAAGAAATTTTAGAAAGAAGTAGACAAGAAAAATCAAATGAGGGATATTTATTCATATTAAATAAAGGTCAACGATATGGAACTTTATTATTTGTAGGTATAATAGTACCGCTCATTATCTTAAATCTTATAAAATTAAGAACAACTGATTTATCCTTATTATTAACTATATTATGGGGCTGGTTAACTGGGAACTATTATGGGAGTTTTAAGGCATTAAATAAAAAGAGTGGCTTTATTATCCTTCTCTCTTCTATTATAACATTGAGTAGTTTTATCTATTACATTACACAAGTATTTTAAGAAAGGGGAATTGATATGAATAAAGAAGCTGTTTTAAACAAGGCAAAATTGGAAAAAAACGAAGAATTTGAAAACACAGTAAGTCAAAAAGCTACTGCAATTGGTTCAATTGCTTTAGCGATTATTTGTGGTGTTGTTTTCGCAGTCAAAGTAGTTGTATCTGACATGAGAGGTCTTGAAAAAGTAACACCATTCTATGATATTTTAGCTGTATTAACTGGCTATGTATCAGTTGTTTATTTTGTTGTTTACAGAAAGATAAATGAGAAAAAATATTTGCTGATAAGTATAGGGGCTTTAATTATTTTTGCACTATGTATTTTTAAATTCATTTATACGTTATAGGTAGAAGTGATATGGAAAAAGAAGAATTGATATTAAAAAATAGTTTGAAAGAAGCAAGGTCAGAAGCAAAATTATCTCAATCAGCATTAGCAAAAATGGTTGGAGTATCACGTAATACTATTAGTTCAATAGAAACAGGACAATTCAATCCTACTGCTAAACTTGCATTGATTTTATGCATTGCATTAGATAAAAAGTTTGAAGATTTATTTTTCTTTTAGGATGGATTAATTTATGAGAATAATAGTATGCCTATTCATAACTATAACTGCGAAAGTATTATTAACTCAACAAAGAAGAAAAGAAGTGAAAAGAGAAGCACTAATCTAAATAGATTGTAATGCTTCCCTTTTTTCTTTAAAGTACTATTGGTAAATATTCATAATATTAATATAAATCACTATGAAAATAATTTCAAGTTTATCTTGATTATTTAAAAATATAAATGAAGCTTTCAAAAATCAATTTAGTTTACATAATATAAATATAGTTAACTTTTTAGATTCGCTTGTAGCTTAAACATCAAATTACACATTTAAATAGATTTTAAGGAAGTTTGTATGAAATATGTATAAAACATCGCGTGGTTTTATAGAGTGCATTTAAAATCCAAAATGCGGAGAGATAAATTTTGGCTGAAATTTATAAAAATGAAATTTATGAATTTAATTAAAAAAATAAAAGAAAAGTTTGCTAAAATAAAAAATAGAAACGCAAATATTTTTAATGGAAATTTATGCGATACAACGAGTCTTTAATTTGAAAAGGATTTGAATGAAAATAAAATTCGATAAATTCTTTGTGGTAGAAATATGGTATAGCTAAAACAAAAAATATAAAGTTTAAATAATTTAATGTGAAAACTATTTAGAGTGGTAAATTAATATGCTTGATTTCTATAAATTTTAAAAATATAAATACAAATATAATGTTTATGAGAATCCTAAAAAGATGAAAAAATAATAAAAAAAACAAAAAAAATTACTGACATTTCACTGACAAATAAACGATTTATATTTATACAAGCATTGAAAAAACTATACTATTAAAAAAGGGCATAAAATAATATATTTTATGCCTTTTTTATATACACATAGGGATATATACTATTTAAAATATAATAACATATATTCATTATATTTAGAAAAGAATTTTATTCCTATTATGTATAAGGAGAATACTATTTTTTTATATTGGAATAATAATAGTAAATCTATAATATAGAAAAGAGGTATTTATAGTATGCATGAAAATAAAAAGAATCTATTAGATGGAAGCTTAGCTCAATATAATGATGCAGCAGTACCAAAAATACCAGTATTTGCTGGTAATGATATAACTTCAGAAGTTTATTATTTTAAACCTAATCAAGTTCTTAATGCCCATAGACATCCTAATGGTGAACAAATATTTGTGTTCTTAAAAGGAGAAGGGAAAATGAAACTTGGAGAACATGAGTGTGATGTAAAACAAGGTGATACTGTTTTTGTACCAACAGGAGAATGGCATGAAATTACTAATGGAAGCAATGAGGAAATGGTTGCTGTTCAAATTACAAAAATCAATGCTGGAGCAGAATACAGAGGATAGATATATAGGTATCTTTACGATACTTTAATTTCTATTTTTTAATATAAACTTTAATCTCAATTATAAAAAGAGTCTTTTAAAAGACTCTTTTTATAATTTTTGTAAGTTTTTAGTTAAAACTGATGCATATTTATTTTATATTTTTTATTGCATTATTTGCAAATTCAGTATTTACTATGTCTTTGTAAGGGGCTTCTTTGTCTAATTCCTTAGCTTCTTTCATAACATCCATTAGTTTATTTAAACCTTCCTCTTTTAATACAGGGTTTTGAGACCATGCATCTATTGACTTATATCTATCTACAACTGTTACTAAATCTTCTAGAGATATATCTTCAAAGAAAGGTTGCATAGCTTCGGCGATTTCTTTACTAGGAGCTTTTTGAACCCATAATTGACCTCTATAAACAGCATTTGTAAATCTTTGAATTAAATCTTTATTATTTTTCATGTAAGATCTAGTAGTAGAGTAAGCTGTAAATGGTATTTCTCCAGAATCTTTTCCTATAGATGTTACTATATATCCGCTGCCTTCTTTTTCCATGGCAGTTGCTGTAGGTTCAAACGCTGTTGTAAAGTCACCTTCACCACCTGCAAAAGCCCCAGCCATTACTCCAAATTGTACATCAGTTCTTACGTTGACATTGCCTGTTTTTAAATTTTCTCCAATAGTAAGTCCTTTGTCTTTTAGAACATATTCAAAAGTCATTAGTGGAACGCCACCTTTTCTACCACCTAATATTTCTTTTCCTTTTAAATCATCATAGGAGAAATTAGGCATCTTTTCTCTGGCAACTAAAAAGCTACCATCTCTTTTAGTTAATTGTGCAAAGTTTACAGCATAATCGTTTTTGTTTTGATTATATACATATATGGAAGCTTCAGGACCCATTAAGCCTACATTTGCTTCACCTGAAATTAAAGCTGCCATAGTTTTATCCGCACCTTGAGTATTTATAAGGTCAACCTTTATTCCTTCATCCTCGAAGAATCCTTTTGTAATAGCAGCATATTGTGGGGCATAAAAAACAGAATGAGTAACTTCTGCAATAGTTACTTTATCTAAGTCTTTAGATGAAGCAGACTTATCATTTTCATCATTAGAGTTAAAATCACATCCAGTTAAGCATATTGTGCTCATAACAATAGAACTTGCAATTGCGATTATTTTTTTAAACATAATAAATACCTCCCATAAGACATCCGAATAATATATAATATTAAATATTTGTTGTAGTTGTTACAAAAATATATACCTATAGAATTTATTTCTACAATAATTTAAAAATAATTTTTATATTTGAATTTTTCAAGTAATCGATTATATTAAATAGATTGTATTGATTATTTGTAAATTAAGATATAAAATTAAAACAGTAATGTTTTTATATAAATTATATAGGCACAAAATTTATTAATAATAGATATTAAATTAATTCATATAAATAATAATTTAATTTTATAAATTTAAAAAATGTTATTGTGTAAAGTAGTGAAGATTTGCATTTTATATTTTGGCAAATATAGTTAAACAAGTACAGTTAAAATGGAGGAAATTAAATGAAACAAAATAAATATGATAATGATGAATTTTTTTGTAAATACAGTGATATGGAACGCTCTAAAAAAGGTCTTGAAGGTGCTGGAGAATGGCATACTCTAAAAAAAATGTTACCTGATTTTGAGGGGAAACGAGTATTAGATTTAGGGTGCGGTTTTGGATGGCACTGTCAATATGCAGTTGAAAATGGTGCAGAGTCTGCTATTGGAATTGATATTTCAGAAAAGATGCTAAAAGAAGCAAGAAATAAAACCAAATTTGATAATATAAAATACATATGTATGCCTATTGAAGATATAGACTTCCCAAAAGATTGCTTTGATGTAGTAATTAGTTCTTTGGCTTTTCATTATATTCAATCATTTGAAGATATATGTAAAAATATAAGCAATTGTCTTTCAAGCGGAGGAGATTTTGTATTTTCAGTTGAACATCCTATATTCACTGCATATGGAGCTCAAGAATGGTACTGTGATAAAGATGGAAACAATTTACACTGGCCAGTAGATAACTATTTTATAGAGGGACTTCGAAAATCAAATTTTTTAGGGGAAGAAGTTATAAAATATCATAAAACATTAACTACTTATCTAAATACTTTAGCTAAAACTGGATTTGAGATATTAGAAATAATCGAACCTCAACCAGAAGGGAAATTATTAAATACGATTCCTGAAATGAAAGATGAATTACGTAGACCTATGATGTTACTTGTTTCTGCAAGGAAAAAGTAATAAAAAATAGTGGAATTTTGGTTGCAAGTGATTATGGGATTCTATTGGGTGACACAAGCTATATATTCAAAGAGGGTGAAAGCACTTGTTGCTTTCACCCTCTTTATTACACTATAAACATGTACATTTGACACTGTAAATATAGGTAAGGCATTTATCAAACCTGTATTTACAGGAATATGGTTACTTTCTATAACAATGCAAAATGAGAACTTTCGAAAATTGATTTCATTATGGAGAACTATTTTCAAATGTAAAGATGCTTGTTAAAGCAGTTTTACCAAGACCTCAACTTGTGTATTTCCATCAAAAGAAATATAATATAGCAATGGAGGTGTTACGCGTGAGCTATATAACAACAAAAGAACCCTTGAAAAATTGGGAAATTGCATACATAATAGTGATATGAAATTACTCTGCTGAGCGGATTAAGTAAACAAAAAAATGAAGAATATGTGATTTGTTTCAGCTGATGGACGATATAGAAATAGTAAAGTAAAGGATGGTGAAAACAAATGAAACGAATATTTTTGGTTGAGGACGATAAAGCAATCGCTAAAAATCTTATGCTTTTGCTGCACTCAGAAGGATTTGAAGTCACTCACGCTCCTACACGAGGTGAAGCTATTGCCATACTTTCCAGTAATAAATTTGACTTGGCGTTAATTGATATTTCCTTACCTGACGGAAATGGTTTTACAGTTTGCACAGAAATCAAAGAAATGCAAGATGTTCCTGTTATCTTTCTGACAGCTTCAGGCGATGAGGCGAGTGTTGTTACTGGGCTGAATATAGGCGCAGATGACTATATAACAAAACCTTTTCGTCCACGTGAATTGATTGCGCGAATTGGAACTGCCCTACGAAAAAACGGACGTTCAGAAGCGACTTTTGAAATCTGTGGGCTTCATGTCGATATGGCAAGTGGCGTTGTGAAAAAAAACAGCAATGAGGTTTTTCTTTCAGCTTTAGAGTACCGCTTGTTGTTGGTGTTTATTAATAACCCCAAAAGTATTATCACGAGGAGCAGGCTCCTTGATGAATTATGGGACGCGGCGGGTGAGTTTGTCAATGATAATACATTAACTGTGTACATAAAGCGCTTGAGGGAGAAGATAGAGAGCGACCCAGCAAGCCCACAAATAATTCTGACTGTTCGTGGGACAGGGTATAGATTGGGGGACGATTATGCTTCGAAATAGAGAGTTTAAGCAGTTTGCTATTTTGTTCTCTTTAATGGCTGTCACCACTGTAACGCTTGGATTTACAATAAATATGGTGGCGGGAATCCTTTCTATTATTTCTGTTACTGCCTTTGGTTTAGCGTTTTTCTCTTTTACCAAAGCTCGATATAAAAATATTGCACAGATTTCTAATCAAATTGATCTTGTGCTTCATAATGCTGACCATCTGTATATTGGTGAATCGGACGAGGGCGAACTTTCCATTCTGCACAGCGAGATAACAAAAATGACACTATGTATTCGGGAACAAAACGATGCGCTGAAAAAAGAAAAAGAACATCTTGCTGATTCGTTGGCTGACATAGCCCACCAACTCCGCACACCTCTTACATCCGCGAATATTATTCTGTCATTGCTATCAAATAGCTCTGATGAAAATCAACGAAAGGCATTGGTGAGGGAAACAGAGGAATTATTTGTAAAGATGGATTGGTTGATTACTTCCCTATTGAAGTTATCTCGCTTAGACGCAGGTATTGTAGTTTTCCAAAGCGAGCAGATAGATGTGAACAACTTGATATACAACTCACTTCGACCATTTCTAATTCCAATTGAACTGCATAACATTGCTTTACAAATAGATGTGCCTAAAGGAATGATTATTCAGGGTGATTCGGGTTGGCTTTCAGAAGCAATTCAGAATATCCTCAAAAATTGTATGGAAAGTGCAGGCGATAATGGGAAGATTGAGATTGTTTGTGAGGATAATCCGCTATTTACTGAGATTACTATCCATGACAGTGGCACAGGATTTGAAAAAGAAGATTTACCTTATTTGTTTGATAGATTTTATCGTGGTAAAAACGCAGAAGCCACAGGATATGGGATTGGATTGGCACTCTGTAAAATAATTATAACACGACAGGGAGGGACGATTACTGCAAAAAATCACCAAAAAGGTGGCGCGATATTTGTAATTCGTTTCCCAAAGTGACTAATCTCTCACCTGAAAGTCACACAGATGTAAGTTGAAAGTTATATTATATGGTTAAACCATAAGAAAGGAGACTTACATAATGGAGTTCTTAAAAATTGAAAATCTATGCAAGGTCTACGGCAAGGGCGAGAACAAAGTTACCGCACTTGACAATGTTTCGCTTACAATAGAAAAGGGGGAGTTTACTGCAATCATTGGTTCATCTGGCTCAGGAAAATCCACATTACTTCATATCATCGGTGGAGTGGACGTACCAACAAGCGGAAAGGTGTATTTGGACGGTCAGGATGTATATGCCCAAAGCAATGAAAAGCTGGCCATTTTCCGTAGGCGACAAGTCGGACTGATTTACCAATTTCATAACCTTATTCCAACTCTGAATGTTGTGGAAAACATCACTTTACCTATACTGATGGACAAGCGAAAGGTCAATGAGGAACGCTTAAATGACTTGATGGACCTACTTGGGCTAAAAGACCGCAAAACGCATTTACCAAATCAGCTTTCTGGCGGTCAGCAACAGCGTGTTTCCATAGGACGTGCTTTAATGAATGCCCCAGCGGTAATGCTTGCTGATGAACCCACAGGTAGTTTAGACAGCCGAAATGGACATGAAATTATCAATCTATTGAAATTAAGCAATAAAAAATATCGTCAAACCCTTATCATTGTAACGCATGACGAAAATATAGCCCTGCAAGCAGACCGCATTATCTGCATATCAGATGGCAAAGTGACGCGAGATGAAAGGAGGTAGGTATATCCATGAACATTTTCAACAAAGTTGCACTGCAAAACATGAAAAAGAGACGCACACGAACGATTGTAACAGTTATCGGAGTTGTTCTGTCTGCTGCTATGATTACAGCAGTCGCTACACTTGCCATTTCCCTGCAAAACTATATGGTAAATGGTTCGATTGAGAAATATGGTGGTTGGCATGTTGAGTTTTTGGATGTTAATTCCTCTTTCGTACAGAAACAGATAGGAAATGATAAAGTTGCAAATACCGCAACATTTGAAAATATTGGCTATGCAAAGCTTGATGGCAACAAAAACCCAAACAAACCGTATCTTTTTATAGCTGGATTCAGCGAAAAAGCCTTTGATACTTTGCCTATAACTTTGATTTCTGGCAGATTACCTGAAAACAGTGGAGAGATTCTTGTTTCGGGTAAAGTTGCAACAGATGGCGGTGTCAAATTCGCAGTGGGCGACACTATTTCTTTGCCTGTGGGAAACCGTATGAATGGAAATGAGAAGCTTAGTCAGAGTGACCAATATACTGTTGGAGATGAAACTCTTGTTCCACAAGGCGAGAGAAGCTATACAGTTGTTGGTACCTGCCAAAGGCCTGTCTTTGAGGAATCTTCCGCACCAGGATACACATTGATAACCAAAGCGGATGCACAAGTCAAAGCTGACAGCCTTAGCTTGTTTGTCACGTTGAAAAATCCACGTCAGGTTCATTCATATACAAACAGTACTGGAGACCATGCTTACGTTTTAAATGATAATGTGTTGCGTTTCATGGGTATTTCCGACAATAACTTGTTCAATATGCTTTTGTACTCAGTTGGTGGTATTGTGGTCGCCATAATCATGCTCGGCTCGATTTTTCTGATATATAATTCGTTTAACATGTCGTTGAACGAACGCACACAGCAGTTTGGAATCCTTTCATCTGTTGGAGCTACAGCAAAGCAGCTACGTAATTCAGTTTTATTTGAAGGTCTTTGCATTGGTGCTGTTGGCATACCGATTGGTGTTGCGGTTGGTATAGTTAGTATTGGACTTGTTATTTCTGTTATCTCCAAAAATTTCGCAAATGTTCTCTACACCAATGTACCTTTGACCTTGACATTGTCCATCCCAGCAATCGTTGTTGCGGCAGTGGTCAGCATGGTTACCATCTTGATATCGGCTTATATTCCAGCTAGAAAGGCTGCCAGCAAACCAGTGATGGAGTGTATTCGCCAGACGAACGAGGTGAAAATTGAATCCAAAGCAGTAAGGATATCAAAGCTTGCACAGCGTATTTACGGTCTGGAGGGAACTCTGGCGCTGAAGAATTTTAAAAGAAACAAGAAACGCTATCGTAGTATTGTGCTATCGCTTGTTTTAAGCATAGTGCTGTTCATATCGACTAGTGCTTTGGTAGCTGATTTGAAACAGGTTTCAAATCAGGCGTCAGAGGTTACTGACCAGGACATCATTTTTTCCACGCAGGACATGAATGACAGTAAAATGCTACAGCTATACGATAAGCTGAAGACTGCCAATGGTGTGTATGAAGGCTTGTATCAAGAACTTATGACCTATTCATGTGTTGTTAAAGTAAGTGAACTTACAGATGATTACTTGAACTATGAGGGTTCACATTCGCCATCTGAAACGGTTGATATGCCAGTAGATATGCAGTTTCTTGATGACAGTACTTATCTGAATATTATCAAAAGTCTGGGGTTGCCAACAGAAGAGTACACTGGGCAAAATGCAAAAATGATTGCCGTTTCCATGATGGTGGAGGATGACCATACTATTGATATCTTCACAAATTCTTCCATAAATCTTAAACTTACTTCTGAAGCTGATAGCAAGTCGAACACAGTCGATAGGCAAAATGTAAACATTTCATTTGTAAAAGTCGTGCCACCTGATTCTCCACCAGGTGTCAGAAACTCAAAGATGAGGAAAGCCTGCTTCAGGGTGTTGGCACCTTATTCGGTCAAAGATTCGTTTGAGACTCCAAGTATTTCTAAAGGAATTAAAAGCTTGAGTTTTAAATCAAAGAATCCCAATCAGTCAGTTGCAGAAATGGAGAAAATCATCGAGAGCGAAGGGATTACGGCTGAGTATAACCTGTACAATATGTATGGAATGATGGACGAAAACCGTAATTACATCTTTATTGCCAACGTGTTCGCATATACTTTTATAATTATGATCTCGCTGATTGCAGTAGCCAATGTATTCAACACAATTTCCACAAATATCAAGCTACGCCGTCGTGAACTTGCCATGCTTCGCTCTGTGGGAATGTCTGAACGCGATTTTCAGAAGATGATGAATTTTGAGTGTGCCTTTTATGGCATGAGGTCGCTGCTCTTTGGACTTCCTATAGCTGTAATTTCTTCCTGGCTAATTCATAAAGGAATGGTCAAAGATGATATAGATTTTGTACTTCCATGGACCAGTATCGGAATCAGCGTGTTTGTCGTTCTCTTTATAGTGTTCATTACAATGTTGTATGCCATTAGTAAGATAAAAAGAGAAAATATTATTGATGCGCTTAGGGATGATATGACTTAATAGAAAATAAAAGAGATACCTGCGTGATTGAGTTCAAATGATTCACAATTGTCCCAAAAGGCGATTTAAACATTGAAAATACAGAGTTCATCTATGGAAGTAGTGTGAATTATACTAGGGGTTCTTATGAACCCCCCTTTCTATTTTTTGTATAAAAAAGTGGATGACTCAAATTTTTATTTTGAGGTACCCACTTTATCTATCATTTATTATATGTAAAATAATAAAACTATACTTCTACATAGTATATTTCATTTCCATTTTTTTCTATAATCCTTTTTAAATCTTCAAACTTTAAAAATACAGTGGCAGTATTGTCATTTGGATGTATACCTATTTTATCCATTTTCAATAAATCTTTATCAAATACAATTTTTACAATAGCATCAGTATCATTTAGTATACCAAAAGGTGTTACAGCTCCCTTAGTAAGTTTTAGATATTTTTCAAGTCTTTCTTCAGAAGCGAAACTAAGAGGTTTACTATCAATTTTTTGGCGTATATCCTTTAAATCTGCTTTTTTATCTTTACCTAAGACAACTAAAAAGTGCTCTTTACCCTTAGAATCACGAAGGAATAAATTTTTTACAACAAACTCCATTTGTAGTGTTTTTAATTGTTCCATTTCATCAATTGTATAGACTGCAGGATGATTTACAATTTCATAAGATATATTTAGTTCATCCAATTTTTTATATACTTCTTGTTGAGCGTTCATAATTTCCTCCTGTTGGTAATTTATTTGATATATAAAAATAATATTATCATAGAACACTTTAAAATAAAACATGCATTATTATTCTGTACAAGCAAAAGTCTACTATACTTTCTCCATATCTAATCATAAAATCTTTCAACAGCCTTGCCTAATTTCATTTCAATTCTTACTATTATAATAATTCAGAATATATATATTTTCAAGTAAAAAATGATATATATATATAATATAAGCTTAAAAAACTAAAAATTTTCCAAAAATAATTTGAAAATAGAGCCTTAGTTACCATTTATAAATCATATAAAAAGAGGTTATGTAAGGTCAGATATGAAAAAACTATATTATACTATCTTTTCTTTTTCGAATAAACTATACTTTAAATATAGATATTTAATTTTAATAATTTTAGCAATAAATTATCTTAGAAAGGAATGTGCTTTATATGTCTACAGACAAAGTTGTTGGAATCATAGATGAAGAATTAGCTGAACTCGCTGGAATTAAATATACTGGTAAAATTTATGCTTCTTCTGGTGTTATAAAACATATAAAGAAAAAACATAGAGGTCAATTGAGTAAAGACATTTTTAATGATATACTAGAAACTATAAAAACAGTGCTAAAATCTCCTGAGTATATAGGAAGTCATCCTAAAAAACCTGGTAAAAGTGTAGAATTTGTAAAAAAACTTGATGATTATATATTAGTTGCTACAGAACTAGATACAAAAAAGGGATATCTATATGTCTCTTCATTATACGCCATAAAAGAAGCAAAATTAGAAAGTAGAATTAGTAGTGGAAGAGTATTACAATATGATGGTTAACATAATATTATTAATTTTTCCTAAAGCATTGAAAAATATTATCAAATAAGTTATAATATAAATATATATGTAAATATTTATTTATTAGATTTGAGGTTGGAAAAGGCACCCAATACGCTGCTTATAGGGTAGTTAATAGAGATGCAGGATACGCCGCCCTGCCAAATCTAATTAAATTTAAAAGAGAGGATTAATTCCTCTCTTATTGTTTTTTTAATTAATTTATTTAAAAGGGTTAAAAATATGGAGATATTTAGCACAAAAGAAATAAGATGTTTAAACGCTAATGAAGAATTGTATTTAGAAACTGCATCAAAATTTTTGATATACAGTGAAAGAGTAGGAGACTTATATTAAAGAGTTTTCAGATACTTATATTATAGAATTTTTGGAATGTAGTTTAGAATTCTTATTATATATATAAATACTAGAAAGAACTTTTTATTAGTTTTTAAAAATTTAGTTAGAAACTATATCATTATGGAAAAAAATGTATTATAATATTTCTAAATATTATAATAAGGAGCGATTGGATATGAGCTTATCAAAAAAAATAGAAGATAAAAGAAAAGCTAAACAAAGAGCTGAAAAAGCCAAACAAGCTAAAATTGCAACGGCTGGTGTCGTATTAGGAGCTGTTACTGGTGCAGTTGGAGGAGTATTACTAGCACCTAAATCAGGAAAAGAAACAAGAGAAGATATAAAAGATGCATCTCAACAAATTGCGGATAAAATAAACATGAAAACAGTGGATGTAAAAGGTAAGATGTCTGAGAAATTAGAAGACAGAAAAGGAAATTTCATTGAATCAAAGCAAAAGATAAGAAATTATATAGATAATAAAAAACGTGTTGAAGATTCTAGCGAGGAAGATAAAGTAATAGACATTGTTGAACCAGTAAGTGTCACTGAGGAATAACAATGAATAACACAATAACAATTAATATTAGTATAATATATGTATTATTAGCTATGCTTGGGTGTATCGCTTTAATTTATTTAATTATTGTACTTGCTAAATTACATAAGATTTTAAATACTGTTGGAAATGTATTAAATGAAAATACTCAAAATATAAATACAACTTTAAATAATCTTCCTAGTGTTGTAGATAGTTTTGGAGAAGTAGGCGAGAATATGAAAGATGTAACAGAGGCTGTTACTGAAGTTACAGCAGACTTTCTTGTTACTAAAGACAGCGTTAAATCAAATATGGATGTCATAGTTGATATATTAACTATAATTAAAAATATTTTTTCGGATAAAAAATATTAATACGATAAGCTTTAGTATTTCTGTGAATTTAAAACTTTACTAAACTAATTTTACAGAAAATACTTTATAAAGTACAAATAAATAAAGATGTATCTATTGATGAATAAACATAATAAGTAGATACATCTTTTTATTATATATTTATAAAATAATATCTATTTTATAACTTACCTACTTGTCTTAATGCTAATTTTACAGTTTCATATCTATCAGCACCATTTATTATTACATCACCTTTTACAAGATTATTAGCTTCTCCACCTACAACATAAACTTTTTTGCCTAAACCTTGCTTATAGCTAGATGCTTCTACTACTAAAGCATCTTTCAATTGCCAGTATAAAATTTGAGCAGCAACTTTATCAGCATCCCCCTTATAAACTATTACATTTTCATACACTTTATCTCCCCCTTGAGAATTTGATATAGATTTATTTAATATTCCTTCTGCTATTAACTTAGCAACTTTATCTTTATTATTAACATAGTAATCTGTATCTGCTTTGCTATCTACAAAGCATACTTCTATTAGTATAGCTGTTGCGTTAGTGTGATTAAGCCAATAAAGATCTCTAACATCAGATTTTGCACCTCTATTTTTAAATACTGTAGCTAGTTTAGCATTTACCTTTTCTGCATATGCTTTTCCATTATTAGATTTATATATAGTTTCTGTACCTTCTGGGGCTGAAGTTGTAACATTTGCATTAAAATGAATCTGAACAGCTAAATCAGCTTCTTGTTTATTTGCTATAGCACATTGGTCAGCTAAATGATTATTTGATGCATCAACTTTTCCTGTATAAACAGTAGCCCCTCCTAATTTAAGCCATTTAACTATTAAGTCATTCATTATTCTTGTTTCTTTACTTTCGTTTATATATCCTACAGCTCCTGTACCTTTCCCAGTTAAAGTGTGCCCTGGTATTACTACTACTTTCAAATTATACATCTCCTTTATGATTAAATTTAACTTCTATTTAATATATGCACAATTTAAAATTTTGTTTCTTTTTATACTTTAATTATCTAATATAAAATATTTTGTAAAATTATAGAATAATATGTGTAAGTATTAAAATTGCAATTTTGTATATAACACATTGCTTGATTGTAATAATCTCAAGGCATATTCATCCATCCTATATCCAGTTTTATAGTAGATATGTTTAATTCCAGATTGAATTATGGCCTTAGTACAATTTAAACAAGGAAAATGGGTTACATAAATAGAACAATCTTTAACTGATATGCCTTCTTTAGCACAATAGTAAAGGGCATTTTGTTCGGCATGAATGGTTCTAATACAATGACCATCTCTCATCTCATGACCAACTTCACTACAGTGATTATCTCCAGATATACTACCATTGTATCCAGTAGATACGATTCTGTTTTCTGAGTTAACAATTATAGCTCCAACATAAGCTCTGTCACAAGTACCTCTTTCAGCTACTGTCTCACATAATCTCATAAAATACTCTTGCCATGAACATCTATTTTCAAGTTTACTTTCCAAACTAAATACCTCCAAATCTTATCTTTAATATATAAGATTTATACCTCAAAAACAGTATTAAAAACAAATTTGTTTTATAGCTAAAAGTATAAAAGATAAAATAAATTTTAAATTGTTTTTTTAATAATTAAATCTTATTTCATTAAACTTTTTATAAAATTTTCATCATAAAATATGAAAACTGTCTTAATAAAATCAAGACAGTTTTTTATAATCAAAATTTATAACACAAGTTCATATTTTTCTTTAAACTCTTTTACAGCTTCAGGCCATGCCTTTTGTTCTGTAATACCTTTTTCTTTGGCTATTTTAATTGCAATTTCTCTTATCATTGCAGCTCCTTCTAATATTCCCATTTTCAATCTCCCTTCAAGTATCTTTTTGTACAGAATATAAATAGTGCTGAAATTTCTTACATATTACATCTACTACAATATCTATACAACATATAACTTATGAATTCCTTTTATTTTTATGCGCCTTTAACCGACATATAATTATATGCATTAAGCCTTAAAATTATGAATTTGATGATAATTATTTTTTATCTTTTATATACAATTGTGTAAGTTGCAAAATAGGGTAATCAGTATTTTAATTGTTCTATTACATTATAATATACTCAATAAAAAATAAGATTGTATGATACATCTCCAGATATTATGGAAAGATGAATTGTACTATTGGATTTATGTAATAAAATCAGTAAATATCTAACTTATTTTACTGATTTTATACACTAAAAACTGTAGGTAAATTTGCTTTATGTTTCTCACAAATATTCCTACAGTTTCACATATTAAAGTTATATAGTTATAATTTTTTAATTGTACAATTCTAGTATTTCTAGAAAACTATCCTATAAATACTAGAATGATTAAAATTTACTAAATAATATTTTTTATTTATCTAGAATTATATATTTTTTCAATAATGTTAACTATAGCATACATTGCCCATGCACAAACAGCTAACACGAATACACCCATCATTACTAAATCTAACTTAAATACTTGACTGCCATAAACTATCAAGTATCCTATTCCATATCTTGATACTAAAAATTCTCCTACTATAACACCTACCCAAGCCATACCAATATTAATCTTAGTTAAGTTTATTAAATTTCCTGTATTTGCGGGTAATATAAGTTTAAATAGGATTTGTGATTTGCTAGCTCCAAAACTCTTTAACATCTTAATTTTTTCTTCATCTATATTCATAAAGTAATTATAGGCTGAAAGTATGGTAACAACAACGGAAATAGTTACAGCTGTTACTACAATTCCTTCTATTCCAGCACCAACCCAAACTATAATTATAGGAGCCAAAGCAGTCTTAGGAAGAGCATTTAAAACTACCAAAAATGGGTCTAATATTTTTGATAATTTTTCTGACCACCAAAGAGCAATAGCTACTAAAATACCTAAAACAGTTCCTATAACAAGACCAAGAACTGTTTCATATACAGATACTCCAATGTGTTTAAATAGTTGGCCACTAGATGCATATTGAATAAACAAATTGTAAATATCACTTGGTTTGCTGAATAGAAAAGTATTTATAACATTTAAATCAGCTAAAATCTCCCAAATTATAATAAAGCCAATTAAAATTAATAGTTGATAAAATAATACATTTCTTTTTTCTCTTTTTACACCTTTAATATAGTTTATATATCCTTCAGATCTTTTATTAAGCCTCATGTGTATCTAGCTCCTTCCATAAGATGTCGAAATACTTTTGAAAATCGGGAACTTTACGTGTTTTGAGAGGCGTTTTTGTTCCATCCATATTAAGTTCAATGTCATAAATATTTTTTATAGTAGCTGGTCTTTTAGATAGTATTGCAACTTTATCTGATATGCTTATTGCTTCTGCCATCACTACAGAAGTGCGACCTATCAGACAACGAAACTAAGTCATCTATGTCAGCACCCATATAAACAATGCTAAGAGTGTTGCTAGAACTATCCCAAACTATAGAATCAATAATAGTAGAC
>NZ_JACVWH010000016.1:0-67006 GCF_020658495.1 Clostridioides sp. ES-S-0048-02 | reverse complement strand
TTCTATGAGTAAGTCATATCCTCCACTATTAACTCTAGGTATTTTATACGACTTTTCTTCTGTTTTAGTTTTAAACTGCTTTTCGGGGCATATTATTACATCCACCTTATGCCCTTCTTTTCTGAATGTATCTGCTAATACTGGTGCAAAAGATTTATTATATTGATACTCGTTAACTACTCCATCAGCAGAAGTACATGCACCATTTTTTAAAATACTGTGTCCTACTGTAATACATATCTTCATTATTTATTTTCCTCCTTCAACTGTTTGTAAGTTTGATTTATACATACCCCAGCAAATTACTCCTTGTAAGACTGCATCAGCATTTAATCCTAGCATCCAAATAGAGAATCCTATTCCAAGTACTAATAACACTACTGGAATATACTTATTATCTAACTGTTTATACTTCTTACAACCTGCTCCTATAACATAAAGAGCAGCAACTAAAATTAGCAACTGCTCAGGTATGAAACTTATTAAATTATCCATTTATTTTCCTCCTAATTAAAATATTCCCCTCTGTATTGCAAATATAAAGAATCCTACAAGTGTTGTAATCATTGTCCCAATCAACTACTTTAGCATACTAGTAAGTGAGTTCAAGTTCTCACACAATGCTTTTAACTCTGCTTTAGACTCTATATTTGCTACTTTTAACTCATCTATTTCATCATTATGTTTATTTATTGTTACCTCATGTCGTTTCAAATTGTCTTTGAAAAGTTCTTCATTCATGAAAACCTCCTAAATTGTAAATTTGCATTAAAAAAGGCTTAGAGATATTATCTAAGCCTTTTTATTTATAACAAGCAATAAAATATCCCTTAAATGGACTTTTCTCTGTTGTATAACTAGTACTCCCTGCTTCAAATCCTTTTTTATCTGCATTAATTTTAATATAAGCAGTGCTTCCATCAGGATTACTTTCTAGTTTTTGTCTTAATGGAGTATAATAACATTCTCTTTCATTCATTATCGAAAATATTGCTAGATGTTCGGGAACAGAAGGAAAAGTAAGCTTATATGGCTTTGCTTCTTCTCCTTCAAAAGAACCTCCTGTTATTTTGTATCTGATATTAACTTGTTGTTGTAAATCAGTTATAGTACCTTTAAACTCTGTAATATAATCAGCATACTCTTGAAATGTTTGTTCTGATATGGCAGGAGAGCCGATAGCAGTTGATAAAAGTACTTTTCCACTATCGGCTCCTTGAAAAGCCTCATCTGCCCTATCCATACATTCTTTCAATGCTCCTTCTACATTTTCACTTGTAAAATTATTCTCTGTATCTTCTATAGTTACATTCTTTGCTTCTAGTACAAGATTTCTAACTTTATTAACTAACTCTTTAAAAGTCAATAAAAAAAGAACCTATATCGTTGGTTCTACTGGTGTTTCTTCTTTATTTAATAAACCTGTTAACTCTAAATACTGTTCTTCTTCAATCCTGTTTACTGCATAAAATACATCAATCTTGTGCTGCAAATCCTCTTTAGTACTATAGTTCTTTTGTTCTATCATTAATTTTAATAAGTTATACATATTAATTCCTCCTAATGGAGATATGTTTTCATTTATTTTTATATTTGTACCTGTATAAGATTGGTTAGCTATTTCCTCTACTCCAACTACTTGGTCTTGCAATTTTATATTTTCTTTTACATTATTTATAGTAAGATTAGAAAAGTCCTGTATACCTTCATCTGTCAACATCATAGAAGCTACTATTGCCTGTATAGCATTGTATGAGACTGTCCCACCTAAATCAATCTTATCTAAATATTTGTCTATCTTAGTTTTTAGATTATTTAATACTGTTTCTTCACTAAAACTTTTACTAAATATAAAACTAGCTTTTACATTAATAAGTAATGTTTCGGGTGTTACGATCGTTACTAAAGCCCCGATAGGAGCTTTCCCATCTCTACTTTCTCCCTCTGACATATTTAAGTGGTATATATATTCTTGAACTTTATTTATCAACTCTTGTGTTGCTGCTTTTCTATTTTTGTCTAGTATTAATACTTTTACTGTCCCTGCCCCATTCCATTCGGGAACTACATAAGCATATCCAACCCCATCAACTTCTTTAGCCTATCTTATATAATCTGAACTAGCTCCACTAAGTTTATCTTCTTGTTCTGCTACAAGAACTCTTTCTCTAAAATGTTCTTCGTCTTCTATATCTGTTCCACCCTTGAAACCTTCTTTATTAGTAACAGATTTAATCCCATTAATAGAACCTAATAGAACAGTTACAGTATTTTGAGATACATTTCCTATAGTTCCAATTTCTCTACATTCTGCTTTAATATCTACTGTTTCATTTTCTTCCATAGTTTTAGTTTCAAGAAGCTCAAACTCTATACTCTGCTTTTCATCAGTTGCAACAGTAGCCATCATAGTCCCTTTTGTAATTATAGTTCCTTGTACACCTGTAAATGTAATTGTTCCTATTGCTTTTGTAGGTTGATTTTTAAATACTCCTTGCATTCACCAAGCCACTCTAAATAAGTTCCTTAACTGGTTTGAAGGAATGCAATCTTTAAATTATTTTGCAGTCCTAATTGTTTTAATTCAGCTATCTGCTCTGCTGTAGGTCTTGTTGCATCATAAATAAAGTCCCCTTCTAGTGTGCTCACATCTTGAAAGTTACTTAATATTCTTTCGTGTATTGCTTCTTCATCTTCTGTCAAAAAACTGGTATAGGTAGTTCTCTTTCCATATAATCACCTACCTTTTTATGTTTCCATCTATAGTTATATTTTCATCATCTAGCGTTAATACATCAAATTCATATTCTACTAATCTACTATTCTCCAACCAGTTAAAATTAAATTCTCCTACTTCTTTTGTATTTATATCACTATAAAATATAGTGGTCAAAAAATGAATTTGTGTCTGTTTAGCTTACAGAACATTTTTTTCATCTTTTTTTACTCACTCAGTGGTATTCCACTTTTTTGAAAGTCTTTAATTTCTCTTGTTTATGTTATTCTCGTTTTGTCTTATATCTGCCTTCATATTCTCTTTGCTTGCCACTTTCTTTACGCTTAAGTTAGTTTTGATAAAGTCAGTCTTTTCTCGCTTTCTTCCATTTTGTTTTGAATGGAATAGAGAAAAGCGTCATTATCATATACAGTTTAAAATGCTTATATTATCATAAAAAAACAAGTAGAATATTAATCTACTTGTTTGATAAGATCCACATCTTTATATATTTCATTTTATCTCTTCATTAACATATTTCTTAAGTAATGCACTTGAACTTTCGCCATCTTCATCTAAGCATTTTCTTGATCCAAATACCAAAAATGCGTCTTTAGCTCTAGATACAGCAACATTCATTAAGCTCGAATTTTTATTTATAAAAAAACAACCATCACTTGCACCGTAAACTGTTGATAAGATTATAACTTTCCTTTCAGCTCCTTGAAATGTGTGAACTGTTCCTACATCAATATTTTTTACATCATCATTTAAATAAATTTTTAATTTTTCTTTTAAAATTCTAACTTGAGCCTTAAAAGGTGTTATAATCGCTATTATCTCATTATTTTTTATGTTAACATTTTTTTCCTTATACAAATTGACTATTTGTTTATAATTAATTGATAACCACTTTGCTATTTCTTCTGCTTCTTTTGAATTCATTCTACTACATCCATTTTTATCAGAATTTTTAACCTCTATATTTTTATATCCCATATGTGGCAAGTTATATAATGGATAATTTTCATCTTTTTCTCCCAATCCCCTACAAGCTTTAAGTTTCCCATCATATACCAGCCTATTGCAATACTCTATTATTTCATTATAACATCGTCTATGTTCACTCAAAAAAAGTCCTTTATCATATTTATCATAATGACATGAATTAGCTGCAACTTTCATAACACTAGACTGTGAACAATTTTGACCAAATTCTATTAAGTTTTCGAATGTTATTTCTTCATTTAATACATTACTTCTAATCGCTAATGATTTATCTAAGGCATTGCTAATTCCCCAAACTGGTGGTATCTGCTTTTCATCTCCAACAACTACCGCTTTCTTAGCCAATGCAAAAGATGCTGCTGCAATTTCTGGTGAAACTTGCCCTGCTTCATCTACAATTAAAAAATCAATAAAATTATATAAGTAACTACTTATTTTTTCATTTGAATAATAAATTTTAAATTGCTTAGGCAACATAAAAAATGTCATTACCATACATGGCGAAATCATCGCTAACCTGCTATATAAAGATTTTATTATGTTCGCAAAGTTGTTACCTCGTTGTTTATCTGTAATATAATCTTCTTTTAATAACCATCTACATTCATAATAATGAACAGATAGCCAAAATTCAATATATCTAATTCTTGTATCTATATACTCATTTATTTTTTCTAAAGAACACTCTTCTAAGTCTTTATTAATATGTCTTATAAATTCATCTATATTTTCAGTATCTTTAGTATAATAAATATCACAATTATATTTTTTTAGGAATATAAAATATTCATTTACACGATTCCTTAGTTTTAATATATAATTCTTCTCATTCTTTTTACTTTCTATTGTTTTTCTATTGTACTTTATCTCTTGCTCTATTTTAAAATTATCACTATTAATCTCCTCTATTATTTCCCCATATTTTTCTATAATTTCATCTAAAGACATACAATTTCCTATAAACTCATATTCATCTGAATCTATATATATTTTTAATCTATTAATTAATTTCTCTCTGAATATATTAAATACGCTTAATAACCTAATGTACCATGGAATTTTCTTATATATCTTATTCCATTCATCTATCCTATTCCTATATTTATTTATTTGTTTATTATTTTCTATCTTTTTAGATTCCAATTCTTTTTCTTTACTAGAACAATTTAATATAGCTTGTTCTAAAATTTTTAAATATTCTACTACTGTATTTTCTTTTATAATACTTCTTATTTCATATAAATCTGATATAATCTTATTTTTTTCTTTATCAATTTCAATAAGTTCTGAATATATTAATTCTTTGCATTCAGATATACCATTAATTTTTTTATTGAAATATTTAGATACATTTTCTATCATCTTTTTTTCAGATTTCATAAGATTTTCATCCGAATCTATATTTAAAGCAAATCCATCTCCTCTATTACTAGTGTATTGATAACATCTTCTTTCTGCATCTTCTTTTTTACTATCTGATGGAAAGTATAAAGCAAAACTATTTACACCTTCAATCCAACGTTCTTCTAAATTTTTAATTCCTATTTTTGTAACATTTCCAAATGAGTCTATAATATTAGTAACAGCTTGATTATTAGTAGAAGAAGCCACGACTACAGGTGCTTTCTTTCCCTCTAATGCATTTTTCACATACATATCTGCTACAATTGATTGTAATAACGTTGTTTTCCCTGTTCCAGGTGGCCCACTTACTGCTAATAATTCCCCATCTTTTAATTCCGAAAAATGATTTACAGCCTCTCTTTGTGACTCTGCTAATGGGTATTCCCCTCCCATTTGTCCTTTATGTTCTATCATTTTTAAATATGAATCATTTGATATTAATTTTTTAGATTTTTCAATACATGGTAAAATAAACTTAGCATATAAAGGTTTACTTTCCTTATTTATTAATATATCATTATATAATTGTTCTATATTAAGTGTAGCATTTACCGTATTATCTAAAATAATATATATATTATTTTCAAACATAATGTTTGAATCATCTTTTTTAATACAATTTTCATCAAAATTATATTTAGTTACTTCTTTATAAAATTCTTTTATGTAATTTATATATTCACTCCAACTTTTAAGTTTTTCCATCTTATCCGTAGTACTAGCTAAAAATTTATCTACATCATCTATATTTCCTAAACTTAGCTGTGGCTCTACCATAGGTTCTAAAAATTCTCTGGGTATCCATGGCCACTTATCATATTTATCATTAATTTTCAATTCACCTTTATTACTTATAATTGCTGGTACATATAGTATTCCTGTAAGTTCCTCAATATTATTATTTACTTTTCTAGTATTTTCAAAATAAGTTCTAACAGTCTTTGGAACTATTATTACTTCTATATCAACATTATTATAACCTTTATTATTAGCACTCAACTTTTCAATTATATTTAGATTGATTAGTCCATTGTTAAATTCTTCTCTTGTAATAACTTCATACTTATCATCTGAATTTTTAAAGTCTATTATAGCTTGATTTTTTGCAATCAAAGCGCTTTTGAAATACTTAGTTATATTATTAATCATATTTTAACTCCCTACTTATTTGTTATATAAATATTATCTATTTTTTAGAAATACCTAAATACTTACTATAATTAATATCTATATTTTAACATATAAAGAAATAAAAAACTATCAGACTCATATTCTGTTAGTTTTTTTACTT
Source organism: Clostridioides sp. ES-S-0048-02 (assembly GCF_020658495.1). Classification (NCBI taxonomy): domain Bacteria; kingdom Bacillati; phylum Bacillota; class Clostridia; order Peptostreptococcales; family Peptostreptococcaceae; genus Clostridioides; species Clostridioides sp. ES-S-0048-02. Next base: position 60,587 of record NZ_JACVWH010000016.1, on the reverse strand, counting down.
AAACTACTATTTACCTTTATATTAGTAAAACTTCAATAAATAATATTAATTATGTTATTTATAAATTAACATAATTATATGTTATTTATAAATTAACATAATTATAAGAAATCTATTTTAACATAATAAAAATTCAATACAGGTTAACATTCTTTCAAATAATTTAATACATAAATCCTTATTTCCTAAATAACCATAAATTTTTATTAATTCATTAAAACCATCGTGTCCTCCGCCATTCTCTAGTAAATATTGCAGCATACTATTTTTAGACTTTGTATTTTTTAAAGCTGCTAGAACTGTCATCCAGAAATTATGGCTATTTCTTGAATAGAATAAACTGCTCGGATAATTATATCTTGTAAACATATCAATAATAGCATCAATATTTCCATTGATATCTACACATTTTTTAATAAAGACTTCATTTATCTCTAAGGTTTCAAGATAATATTCTCTATCTAGTCCTTTTATAAATTCACATAACTCTTCTTCAGTATTAATAGAATTAATAATTTCAAAAATATCATAGTTTTCTTTTTCTAAAGGCTCAACTGAATATGAATATTCCTTTTCTTTTTCAACATCAATTTCTTTATTATATTTTTTACATAGTTCAATATAAATATCATATTCTTCTTTTTTAAGTTCTCTACTCCAACCAGCATATTCTAGTTCATCAATTTCATAACACGCTTTTTCAAATGAAAGCTTTTGTTCATATGATGAATAGAAATCACTTGCTGATATTTTTTAAATATACTCCTATTTTATAGTAAAAACTTTCCCATTCTATCTTTTGATAATATCTATCAAAAGATGATATAATATTTTTTAAACAATCTTCTGTATATTTTAACCCATCAGTTATTAGCTTTTCAGATTCTTCTTTAGTCTTTAATACATCTTCCTTCAATTGTTCAATATTCTCATCAGATTTTTTATAAGTTTCCTATGTAAATTTAATATTCTTTTGGTCTTGCTCACTTATTTTTTTTGAAATATCTGAGTTGTTTTGATTATAATCACCAATTAAATTATTAAATACAGATTGATTTTTAGTTATATAATCTATATGATTATACTTCTCTATCTCTCTATTAAATTTAGCTAAAGGTTCCTGTTTTTCCATAAATGATTTTTTTAAACCTTCTTTTGTATCTGCTTCTGTTCCTTTTATAAACTCTCTAATCCCACTCCTATACATAATATTTTCATTCTTAAGTATTTCTTTTTTAGTTTCTATATTTTTATCTAGTGAAATACTTTTATCACTAATTGACTTATCACTTGAGTTTACTAACGTAGTAAACACATTAGATAATGAATCTTTTATATTAGCCATCAATCCTTTATCTTCATTAGTTAATTCATTTATTAAGTTGTTTATTAGATTCTTATTTAACTTTTTAATTTTATTTATGTTGAATTTATTTTCACTATGTTCCGAAATTTCTCTAACTAAGTTTTCTCTTATAGAATTAATCTGATCTATATAAGATTTTTTATATTTTCATCTGCATAACTTATTTCAAAGTAATGTTTAGTAGTATTTAATAAATATCCTTCTGGAGCTTTCTTTTCAATCCAATAATACTTACCAAGATATAAATTTTCTACTTTTGCCTTTCCACCTTTAATCGTTACTGTTTCAACTAACTCATCATTATTTGATTTTCTTAGTTCATAAACCGCACCATCAAGTTTTGCATTTTCTTGAGGTATTGATCCAGTTTTTTCATCTTCTTTAATTAATATTGCTTTTCCTTTTTGTTCTATATCTTTATGACTAATAGATACTGATGTTACTTCTACAGTTTGTCCAGCATATTTTAATTCAAATGGTATCTTTTCTTTATTTATTAAATATCCCTCTAGTGCTTTTTCTTCAAGTGCATAATACTTTCCAAGCTTTATATTTTCTGATGTTGCCTTCCCGAATTTATCTGTGGTTATAGTAGTTATCTTTTCATCATTTTCATTATAAATTCCATAAATTGCTCCTTCTAATTTATAACTATCATTAGGCATTTCTACTCCAAAATCTTTTCCACTCTTACTAAGTATTACTTTACCTAACTGTTCTTTATTTTTTAATGAAACTTCTATAGTTTTATTTGCTTCAATAACAACTTTTTTAATTTCACCTTTATTAAAATATCCATTTGGTGCTGTCACTTCTGATATTCTTACAGTTGTTCCTTCTGGTATATCTTCTATACTTGCAATTCCATTAGAATCCGTTATAATATCTTTGCTCTTACCATCATACTCAAATCTAAGTTTTGCATTTGCTAATGCCTTTCCTGTATCTTCATCAATCTTTTTTACTTTAATAGTTCCTGACTTTATTACATTTATATTTAATCTCGCACTCATTGAATTTTCCATATGAAATTCTGCTAAACTTTGATAATCTGGCTTACGATAAACTATTGATGTTCCTACTTCATTTTTAGGAATTTTTCTATAACTAATAACTCCAGAAGTGGATTTTTTATTTGATGTAATTTTCAAAGTATTTTCTTCAATTACTATGTCTGTTCCAGTATTATTTGATTCTAATTTCATTTTTCTAATAATACCATTTTTATCTTGTAATTCAATTGTTTCTCCACTTTTAACTGCAACTTTTTCATTATTCCATGAAGGTAATATATTATGTCTATTTACTTTTTCAAGTATTTCAGCTTTTCTTTTATGATAATTTGGAAGTGTTGTAGATATAAATTTATCTCCTAACTCCTCCCATATAATTATTTGAGTTAATGTATAATTATATTTTGATCGATTTGTATCTGTATATCCATAGTAAGCTATCTTAGATAATATATCTTTCTTTGAATTTATATACTCCTCCGACACATATCTTCCTCCGCTTGCTGTTTTAATTCCTGGATCTACACAAAATACAATTTTATTATCCATTTTCATACGATAAATATTATGATTAATTTTTCTTCCTGTAATTGGACTAATACCTTTATAATCATATCCTGTGCTTTCACTCATATCTAGCTTGCTAGCATAAGCATAAGTTCCTGACATAAATACAGTAGTTATTATCGTTATAAAAGCCATAATAAAACTTACAATCTTTTTAGGTACTTTTGTTTTTTTCTTCATTCAATTTCATCCTTTCTTTAATATATTTTCATATAAAAAATAGACATCGAATATATAAATTCAATGTCTATTTCTATACTTAAAAATTATATTTTAATTTTATTTTTTGTATCTCCACACTCTATATCTACAACTACAGATACATTGAAGTACTGTTTGACCTTTTTATTCTTAAAATTTTCTATATTTCTTTCAAACACCATATGTCTGTTAAAGTGTTTAAAATACAGGATTTCAAGCCTTACTTTCGACATAGCAACACTACAGTCTCTACATGAGGTGTATTTGGGAACATATCCATACACTTGACCAATTTAATCTCATAACCATAACTCTTAAAATCAACCAAATCAACAACCAAAGACTTAGGATTACAAGAAATATAAACAATCTCCTCCGCACCAAATCCACAAATATCTCTAATAGCATCCTTATGAATCCCTGGTCTAGGAGGGTCAACAATAATTAAATCAGGCTTATCCTTTAAATCTTTAACAACCTTAGCAACATCTCCAGCAATAAACTCACAATTAGTAAGTCCATTTAACTTGGCATTCTCATTAGCCGCAGCAACAGCTTCCTCAACTATTTCAATACCATACACCTTCTTAGCTGCACCAGCCATAACCTGTCCAATAGAGCCAGTCCCACTATATAAATCAAATACAACCTTATCATTGTAATTTCCAATAAAATCTCTGGCAATACTATAAAGAACCTCTGCTCCTTTAGTATTGGTTTGGAAAAATGAAAATGGAGAAATCTTAAATTTAAGCCCTAAAATTTTCTCTTGTATATAATCTCTTCCATATAAAACTCTTAACTCATCACATTGAACAGCATCTGCTAGACCATCATTAATAGTGTGAAGTACACCTACCAACTCAGCTTTTAAATTAAGTTCTAAAAGCATGTCCTTAAATTCATTCATATTAAAATCTTCCTGAGAAGAAGTAACTATATTAACCATAATCTCATTAGTATAAATCCCTTTTCTAACTACAAGATGTCTTAAATATCCCTTGTGATTCATTGTTCTATAATAAGGAAGATTTTTTTCATTGAAAAATTCTACACTAGATACTAATACTTTTGAGAAGTCTTCATCAACTAACATACATTCTTCAACAGTTTGTATATCTATATGCTTTCCTTTTTTATGAAGTCCTAATGTTAAAGGTCCATTTTTTACTTCATCTCCAAAAGTATATTCCATTTTATTTCTATAGTACTTGTTTTCAGGACTTCCTTCTATTCCCAAAAACTGAAACCCAAATAAGTCTTGCTTTAAAAATAAATCCATAACTTGTTTTTCTTTTATTTCTAATTGCTTTTCATATGGCACTGATAGTAATGTACATCCTCCACATTCTCTAAAGTGCTTACAAGGTGTTTCGGTTTCAAGAGGTGAATATTCAAGTAACTCCATCATCTTAACTTCTGCTTTTTTGCTTCTAACTTTTTTAACAGCAGCTTTTACCTTTTGACCACTTATTCCACCCTTCATATGGATAACTCTATCTCCAACTTGGCTTAAGGATGTGCCTCCAAACTCCATTTTATCTACTTCAAATTCTATAATATCCTTTTTCTTCACAAATTCTCCTCCAATTTACTATAGTATCTTTATTATCTTTCTTCAATCAATTTTACTTCTTCATCTGTTAACTCTCTATATTCGCCTAACTCTAAACTTTCATCCAACTTTAAATTACCCATAGACAATCTTTTTAAGTATACTACTTTTTTATCTACGCTTTCAAACATTCTTTTAACTTGGTGAAATTTACCTTCATGTATTGTAAGTTCTATCTCTGATTCCTCATCACTCTTTAATATTTTTAACTGAGATGCCATAGTTTTGTACCCATCATCAAGTACTACTCCTTCTGCAAAAGCTTCTACATCTTTTTCAGTCACTATCCCATCAATTTTTGCATAATAAGTCTTAGGCACATGCTTCTTAGGCGATAAAACTCTGTGAGAAAGCTTCCCATCATTAGTTAAAACTAACAATCCCTCTGTGTCTTTGTCTAATCTTCCAACAGGAAATGGCTCAAATGCTAAGTATGATACATCAATCAAATCTAAAACTGTTGGGTCGTATTTATCTGTAGTTGCTGATATATATCCATCTGGTTTATTCATCATTAAATATATATATTCTCTATAGAAAACTTCTTCTCCATTGAATAATATTTCATCGTTTTCAGTATCCACTTGAGTCCCTGGGTTTGAAACTTCACTTCCATTTACTACTACAGAACCTTGCTTACAATATTTCTTTATCTCACTTCTACTTCCATAACCTAAGTTTGAAAGAATTTTATCTATACGTTGCTTCTTAGCCATTAAAAATGTTCTCCATTCTCATAATATTTTTCTTTTTCAAATAATGTAAATGCTAAATCCATACTTTCAACATCTAAATTATTTCTTATACTATCAGTTATTATTCTTGCTACTGTATCTTGTACTTCTTGTCCTCTATCAAACCATGCTATCTCAACAAAAGGATACACTTCTGCTATTTTACCATCTCTTATTGCAACTGATTTTATACATTCTATCTCAAAGTAATCTCTTGGACATTTTACAGCTTCAACTAAAGCATCTATCATTTTTTCACTTATTTTACATATATCATTTTCATGAATTCCTCTTATCTTTATCTGTGGCATATTGACTCCTTTATTTAACCCTTCTTTATTTTAATTCTTCCTAAATTGTTTCTATTCTTTATTATTCTGCCTAATCCTATTATCTTCTATTTAACATTATACTTGTAATTTATAGTTATTACAATTTACTATGTACTTTTTTTGATTTAACGTTATAATATAAGTGATGGGTAAATTTTAAAAGTTAATAGGAGGAGTTTAAAATGGCATTAATTAATACAAAAGAAATGTTTAAAAAAGCTTACGAAGGTGGATTTGCTATAGGTGCATTTAACATAAGTGACTTAGAACAATTACAAGGTGTTTTAAAAGCTGCTAAAGCTAAAAATTCTTATGTTATGATACAAGCTTCTATGTCAGCTGTTAAATATGCTGGACCTCATACTTTAGTTGAGATGGTTAAAGCTGCTTCTGATGAAATAGGTGTAGATGTAGCTCTTCACTTAGATCATGGTCCAAATATGGATGCTATTAAAACTTGTATTGATGCTGGTTTCTCTTCAGTTATGATAGATGGATCTCATTTTGACTTTGAAGAAAATGTTAAAATAACTAAAGAAGCTGTTGAATATGCACACTCTAAAGGTGTTGTTGTTGAAGCAGAACTTGGTGTTTTAGCTGGAACAGAAGATGATGTTACTTCTGATGTTCATAAATATACTCAACCTGCTGAAGCAGTTGAATTTGTTGAAAGAACAGGAGTTGATTCATTAGCAATAGCTATAGGAACTTCTCATGGTGCTTTCAAATTCAAAGGAGAAGCTAAATTAAGATTCGATATACTAGAAGAAATCCAAAGCAAATTACCAGGTTTCCCAATAGTTCTTCATGGTGCATCTGCTGTTGACCAAAACGCTGTTGCTACATGTAATGAATTTGGTGGAAATATAGCTGGAGCTAAAGGCGTACCTGTAGACATGTTAAGAAAAGCATCTTCTATGGCTGTTTGTAAAATAAACATGGATACTGACTTAAGACTAGCTATGACTGCTGCTGTTAGAAAATTCTTAGCTGAAAATCCAAAAGAATTTGACCCAAGAAAATACATTGGTGCTGGTAGAGATGCTATACAAGCTGTAGTTGAAAGTAAAATAGATGATGTTTTAGGTTCTGCTAACTCTATAAACTAATATAACTTTTAAATATTTATAAAAGAAAAGAGATGACTTAGAGTAATTAAATTTATTTCTAAGCCATCTCTTTTAAGTTGAATATATCTTTTATATAAACAAAGATATATTATTTTTCTACTGTATCATTAATTATAGTACCATCTTTAAGCCCTTTATCTATTTCGTCTGTACTTAATTTAGTAGTAGCACTATCAGATATTTTTTCATTCTCTGCAGTAATTTCATACTTGTCAGTACCCTCTTTTTTATTATCTTCTTTCACAGTATCATTAATTATGGTACCATCTTTAAGTCCTTTAGTTATTTCTTTTATACTCATTTTTCCGTTATTAGGAGTATCTGCAAATGATTTATTTGTAAGTAATCCAAAGCCACCTAAACCAATCAGTCCTGTTAATCCTAAAGCTATAAATTGTTTTTTCATAACTATTATCTCCTTTTTGTTATTTTCTAAATAATACCATAAGAATGTTTACTGAGTGTTTATGTTCTAATAGAAAATAATTTTAAAAACACTTTTAGCAATAGAACTCTCTGCTATGATTTATATGATTATAAATGTGTTATACAGTCTGGTAGATGCTTACTTTTTTAGAGGACTGGAACAAGTCAGATGAGTGCAACATCTATAGCATTTTTACAAAAAAATATTACTGGAATCAAAACTTCCAGCAATATTTAATAATAAAAAATATATTTACACAAATCTATGTACATTTTCCTAATAAATTCCTAATAAAGTATCTTTCATCAATTCTAATTACTTACTACACTAATAACTACACACGAATATATCCGCTTTTTATCTTTCTATGTATTGTAGAAGGATATATGCCTATCACTTCGGCTGCCTTTGTTATTGAACCATATTTATTTATAGCCTTACTTATCATTATTTGGTCTACCATTTTATATGCATCATTCAGATTCATAATTCCATTTACCACTATTGGTGATAAATCATCTGATTCGTTATCAATCATATCCAGATTTATAAGCATATTAAATTCATCTTCTCCAATTACGTTTTTGGCTGATAATACTACAAATCTTTCAATAATATTTTTTAACTCTCTTATATTTCCTGGCCAAGAGTATTCTTCCAATAATTCAATAACCTTAGGTGAAACTTCTACTTCTCTATTGTACTTATCATTATAAAGTTTTAGGAAGTAGTCCACTAATGGAACTATATCTTCTTTTCTCTCTCTAAGTGGTGGTATCTTTACTGGAATAACACTCAATCTATAGTATAAATCTTGTCTAAATTTAAGGTTGTTTCTAAGGTCCTCATGAGAAATATTAGTGGCACTTATATATCTAACATCTATCTTTATAGGTTTACTCCCACCAATTCTAGTAATTGTGTTTTCTTGTATAACTCTAAGTAATTTTTTTTGCATTTGCATTGGCAATTCACCTATTTCATCCAAGAATATAGTTCCACCATTTGCTTCTTCAAAAAGTCCTTTTTTACCCTTTTTCTTAGCTCCAGTAAAAGAACCTTCTTCATATCCAAAAAACTCTGATTCCAATAATTCATTTGGTATAGCCCCACAGTTTATAGCTATAAAAGGCTTTTCCCTTCTTGAACTATACTTATATATTGTCCTAGCTATAATTTCTTTTCCTACGCCTGATTCTCCATTTATAAATATAGAAGAATCTGATGCTGCAGCTCTTTTGACAACTTTTTTTATATTGTCCATAGTCTTACTTTGGCTTATATACTCTGTATCTTCTGATACATCACTATATCTTATCTGAGATTCAAGTTTAATAACCCTTGATATATCTCTTCCTGTAAGTACTCCTCCTGTAAGTTTTCCTTTTGAGTCCCATATTGGAACGGCTGTATAAGCTATAAGCTTTCCATCAGGATAAACAATATTTCTATAAATCTTTTTCTTTACCTTAAGCATATTTAATATTATTGGTTCTTCAACTAACCCCTGTCTGACAAGATCTGTTATATTTCTACCAAGTACTTCAGTTCTTTTAAAAGGTAAAATCTCATCACTGACAGTATTCATCTTTTCAATTACCCCATCTTTGTTAAATACAACGACAACTTCATCTATATGTTCTATTATATCCTCAACTATTTTGTCAGATATTACAGACTTCTCAAATAAATAAACTATGTTATTTTCATTATCATTATCTTTCATATTATAAATATGTGCAGTCATTCTTAATTCTCTAAAAGCTATTTTCTTTTTATTATTCACCAGTATATCTTTTTTGTCAAAATTTGAATCTAATTCATTTATATTTTTAGGTCTTTTTATATCGAGAAAGCTAAAAATATTATCTATTAGATGATTACAGTATATTATTTCGCCTGACTCTTTGCATAAAATAACTGGATTTTCTACATGTTCTATAAGCCCTATCAAATTATTATCCATCAATATTCGCACCTTTCATTAAGTAATTTATTGAACTACATACAAAATTTATTGTTTGCTTACAATAAATACTATTAGCACATACAACCAACTCCTTATTTGTCTTTTTTTAATATCTTGCTTCATTAAAATACAACTTACAGATAATTTTAATGGTCATAGTTTGTTAAAAATTTCATTTTGCTTTTAATTGTATTTTATCACATATTCGGTAATTATTTGTCTGTTTAACACAATTTAATTAAAATTAGTGCTTATTTTTGAAAATAAAGATAATCCTTATAGAATATGACTCACATTTTGTAAGTAATATACATATAAGGATTATCTAGATATCTTGTATTATAAAATTTTATTCAAACAGACTTTTTAATAACTGACAAATACAATTTAGTAATAACCATATTATGTAATAATATTTATGTTACTAACTAATAAGGCTTATTTCATCAGTAATATTTAGGTACTTGTTACCTATTAAGCTTTTATAGCTTCTAATAAATCATCAACGCTATCTAATTTATCTATAAGCATTGGAACTATTTCATGTAAGTCACCAACTACTCCATAATCAGCAATTTCTAATATTGGAGCTGCTGGGTTTTTGTTTATAGCAATTATGAAATCTGATGATTGCATACCTGCTAAATGTTGTATTGCTCCTGATATACCACAAGCTATGTATAGGTTTGGTTTAACAGTAGTTCCTGTTTGACCTACTTGGTGAGAATGGTCTATCCATCCAGCATCTACAGCTGCACGAGAAGAACCAACTACTCCACCTAATTTGTCAGCTAATTGTTTAAGCATTTCAAATCCTTCAGGTCCACCTAATCCTAGACCACCTGATACTATAACATTTGCATCTGTAAGAGATACTAAATCTTTTTTACTCTTAACTGTTTCTAAAACAGTAGTTCTTATATCATCTTGAGTTATTTTGTAATCTAATGCTATAACTTCACCAGTTCTTGTTTCGTCTTTTTCAGCTTTATCCATAACTCCAGGTCTAACTGTAGACATTTGAGGTCTATGGTTTGGACAAATGATTGTAGCCATTATGTTTCCACCAAATGCTGGACGAGTTTGTTTTATTTTCTTATCTTCTGGGTCTATTTCTAGTTTAGTACAGTCTGCTGTTAATCCAGTTCCTACTCTTGAAGCTATTCTAGGTGCTAAGTCTCTACCTATATGAGTTGCTCCAAAAAGCATTATTTCTGGTTTTATTTCATCTATTGCATCTTTTATTACTTTTGTATATGCATCAGTTGTATATTTTTCTAAAAGAGCATCGTCTGCAACATAAACTTTATCAGCTCCATAAGAAATTAATTCTTTAGCTAATCCATCAACATCTTTTCCTAATAATACTGCACAAAGTTCTGCATCTACTTCTTTAGCTAATTTTCTTCCTTCTCCTAATAATTCGATAACTACTGGAGTTATTTTTCCATCTCTTTGCTCTGCAAATATCCATACGTTTTTATAAGAACTTAAATCTTTTATATCATTCATAGTTTGTACTCCTCCAACTTATATAATGTGCTTTTGTTTTAGACCTATTATTATTTTGTTAGCTATTTCGTCAGCTTTACCTTCTAAGATTTCTCCTTTTCCTCTTGGCTCAGGAGTAAATGATCTAAATACTTTAGTTGGTGATGCTTTTAAGCCAACTTCTTCTTTATTTACGTCTAAATCATCAATTGTCCAAACTTTTACATCATGTTTATATGCTTTAACTATTTTATCAACAGACATATATCTAGGTGCATTTAATTCTTTTACTGCTGTTAAAAGTACAGGTGTACTTACTTTAATTAATTCATATCCATCTTCTAATTGTCTTTGAACTATTATGTCTTTTCCTTCTATTTTGAAGTCTTGTACATATGTAACTTGAGGAATGTTTAATTTTTCTGCAATTTGTGGTCCAACTTGTGCAGTATCTCCATCTATTGCTTGTCTTCCTGCAAATATTATATCATAGTCACCTATTTTAGATATTCCTGCTGCGATAGTATTTGATGTAGCCCAAGTATCAGCTCCTCCAAATGCTCTATCACTTAATAATATTGCATCATCAGCCCCCATAGCTAAACACTCTCTTAGCATAAAATCTGCTTGAGGAGGTCCCATTGTTATAACTGTTATAGTTACATCATCATGCTCATCTTTAATTTTTAATGCTTCTTCTAATGCATTTGCATCATCTGGGTTTAATATACTTGGAACTCCATCTCTTATAAGAGTACCTGTTTCTTTATTTATTCTTACTTCGTTAGTATCTGGAACTTGTTTTACGCAAACTAATATTTTCAAAGTCTATACCTCCAATTTCATTAGATTATTTATTATTTTAATACGTTTGATGAAATTACCATTTTTTGAACTTCTGATGTTCCTTCGTATATTGATACGATTCTAGCATCTCTGTACATTCTTTCGATTTCATAATCTTTTATGAATCCATATCCACCGTGAAGTTGTAATGCTTTATAAGCAACTTCATTTGCAACTTCTGCTGCATAGTATTTAGCCATTGCAGATTCTTGAGCAACTCTCATTCCTGCATCTCTCTTTTGTGCTGCATCATAAACTAATCCTCTAGCTGCACAAACTTTTGTTTCCATATCAGCTATAGTAAATTGAGTATTTTGGAATTTAGCTATAGGCTTACCAAATTGAACTCTTTGTTTTGTATATTTGACAGCTTCATCTAAAGCACCTTGAGCAATTCCTAGAGCTAAGGCAGCAACACCTATTCTACCTACTTCTAAAGTACCCATTGCTATTTTAAATCCATTACCTTCTTTTCCTATAAGGTTTTCTTTTGGAACTTTAACATTTTCAAATATTAAGTCAGAAGTTTCAGTTCCTCTTATACCCATCTTATCTTCATGAGCTCCTGTTGAGAAACCATCCCATTTGCTTTCTACTATAAATGCTGATGTTCCTCTAAGACCTTTAGATCTATCTGTAACTGCTATTACTATAGCTATATCGCAGAATGGTCCATTAGTTATGAAAGTTTTTCTACCATTTAATATGTAGTGGTCTCCTACTAATTCTGCTGTAGTTTGTTGTCCACCAGCATCAGAACCAGCTCCTGGCTCAGTTAAACCAAATGCTCCTATTAACTCACCTGTTGCTAAACCTCTTAAGTATTTTTGTTTTTGCTCTTCAGTACCATTGTAAAGTATTGGTAATGTAGCAAGAGAAGAACCAGCTGTAACGAAAGTAGCTGTTGAAGCACATCTTCTAGCTATTTCTTCCATTATGATAGCGTAAGAAACATATCCTGCTCCCCCACCACCATATTCTTCTGGGATATTACTGCTTATAAATTTTGTTTCAGCTAATTTTTTGATTAATTCCTTAGGCATTACACCTGTTTTATCCATTTCTGCTGGTAAAGTATCTAATTCTTTACTAACAAAATCTCTTACTGCTTTTCTTAAAAGTTCTTGCTCTTTGTTATATAACATAGCTTCCTCCAATTTTCATATTTTATAGTAAATTTATTTTAATGAACTTAAGCTAAACTCATCATCTCAGCAAATGTTTGAATACGAGTTCTTGCCTGTTCATTATTCTGAGTTTGTTGGTCGATTTCAACATATAAAGTAGGTATTCCACTATCTTCTATATCTTTCTTAACTAAAGGATAATCGTATTCTTCTGGGTCACAGAATTTCATCATACAGAAGATAACACCATCTACATCTTTCTTTTTAACTTCATCTACTATAAGTGACCCACGTTTTTTCTTAGGGTCATAAGCTAATGAACAACCTTCTATGTTTGACCATTGTCTTGCTAATCTTTCTAATGCATCATCACCTGCAGGCACATCTGTTCTGAATTGTCTTGTTTCTTGAGCTAAATCATCAGCTACTACTGCTATATTATTGTCTTCTAAAATATCTAATATGTCTTTAGAATCTGCTAATATACCTGTCAATAAAACTTTCTTTCCAGAACAGACTTCTTCTGGCATTGTGTTTAATTTTGCTATTAAATCTTTTACTAATTTAGTGTGTTCTTCTTTTCTCATAAAGAATCCACTTTTAATTACTAAGCTTCTTATTGATGGTTTTATAGTATTAGAATGTTTATAAGCTACTTCAACAAAGTCTCTCATAGTTTTTCTATGTTCATTGTAAATTTCTATACTTTCATGAATTTTTGCTTCTTCTATTTCATAACCACATATTTCTTCAAGTTCTCTTTTTACACCTTTGTATTCACTGATTAGGTATTTTACACCAGCTTCAAGTTTTCTGTTTTGTGGGTGTACTAATGATATATATTTTATGTGAGGTACTGCTGATTTCCAGTTTTGTCCTAAACAAATTAATGTGTCACACATACCTGGTATGATAACTCCAGATAATTCATCATATGCACCTTTTAATCCATACTCTAGACATGATTGCATTATTGAACATGCAAATGCAGGGAAATATTGTTTAGCTAAATCTAATTCTGTTTGTCCTCCCCATATACCAACTGGAAGCATTCCAGCTGCATGTATAATTTCTTCTGGGCAATAAACTGGGAAACAACCTATAGCTTTTTTACCAGTTGCATTTTTATATTCTTTTACAGCCTTATTTGGATTTTCAACTACTTCTTTCATTTTAGATAAAATAGCTTCCATTATATCTCACCTCTATTAAGTTTTTTTCTTTCTTCCATTACTTCAACTAAACCTTGAATTCTTGTTTCAAATTGAGCATTAGTAAAGGCTCTAGGGTCAGCTTGGTCACCATCAAATCCAGCATATGGTAATCCAGTTTCTTCAGCTGCTCTTCTTTGCATTTCATATTGTATTAAACTCATAAGTTTACAGCTTCTGTTCATATGATAGAATGCTCCATCACATTTACCCTCTACTAAAGAATCAACTCTATATTTTGTCATACGGTCTAAGTTTACATTGTTAAACATAGTACTGTATGCTACTGCCATTCCATCTAAATCATTAACTTCATATTGTAATGCCCAAGCATGTGGATAAACACTACCTGTCATATTAACTCCAAATTTAGCTAATGTTTTCATTTTATATCCAATATATGGCCAGCAAGGTATACCTTCCATCATTATTCTGTACTTTTCTTCTCCTCTGAAAGAAGATTTTCCAGTTTTCATATTATCTTCTAACTCTTCTATAAGTAATTTAAATGCTTCTGTAGTTTCTTTTTTACCTCTAGCACAAACTATTACAGCCATATAAGTAAATAAATCAAATCCATTCATTGGTGAAGGAGAAGAATCTGCTGGTAAACTCATAGAATATTTCCATAGTCTTCCGTTCTCAGCTGATACTTTCATTACTTCTTCAAATTTCTTAGGGTCAAATTTCTTTCCTGATATAATTTCTAACTGTTTTATAGCCTCTTCAAATTGAGCTTTTATATAGTCTATTCTAGATTGAGTTACTTCATCTTCATTATTGAAAGTTGTATCAATCATTATTAAAGGTATATCTAATTCTCTTGAAATATTTTCATACCATTTTATAACTTGATTACATATATTATTACAGCAAAGTAGGAAATCTGGAGCTGGCATATCTAAAGCTTCACATCCACCATTTTCTAAAAGACCAAAGTTTGTTCTTGCATATGCACATAGGTCGATAGAATATCCTTTAGATTCAGCCATTTCACATAATTCTAAAGAACCTTTTTTAGCCGCTACCCCAGCTGCTTGATTTTCTGGATATAATACATTTAAGTCAAATACTTCTGCTAACTCTTGAGGAAATACTGATGTTGACCAACCTACAGGTCTTCCTTCTTCTTTAGCTTTAAATGCATTTGCATATTGTTCAGCTAATAAATCGTTTATTACTACTCTAGCTTCTTTTTTTTCAGACATTGTCATCCCTCTTTTTATATATTTTTCACTTCTTTTTGTGATTCTTTTGCTTCATCAAAAGCATATAATGCTGCTCCTAAAGCACCAGTTAATTGAGGTATATCAGGTACAATAATTTCTGTATTGATTTCTCTTGCCATAGCTCTTACAATTCCACTATTTCTGGCAACTCCACCAACCATTACTACGTTTCTTTGTACTCCTATTCTTTTTGCTAGGCTAGAAACTCTCTTTGCTACTGAAGTGTGAATACCTGCTACTATATCTTCAATTTTTGCATTTTCTGATAAGTGTGATATAACTTCAGATTCTGCAAACACTGTGCATGTACTACTTATTGATACTTCATTTTGAGAATTCATAGATATACTTCCGAGTTCAGATACATCAACCTCTATTATTTTTGCCATTACATCTAAAAATCTTCCTGTACCTGCAGCACATTTGTCATTCATAAGAAAGTTTAGTAATCTTCCATTCTTATCTAGCTTTAGTACTTTAGCATCTTGACCACCTATATCAATAATGGTTCTTGTTTCTGGAATTATGAAGTTTACTCCTCTAGCATGACAACTTAACTCACTTATCTGTTTGTCAGCATCAGAATATTTCATTCTCCCATATCCTGTAACTACTATTTTTTCAATGTCTTCTCTTCCAAGACCTGACTCACTGTATAATTTTTCCAAAACTCTTGATGGTCCAGTAGTCCCAGTACCAGAAGATATCGTAGCTGAAGCCACAATATCCTCTCCATCTTTTAAAATTACTCCCTTTGATGCAGTTGAACCTATATCTAATCCCATTGTATACATCTTTAGTATTCTCCTTTCCCAAAATCTAGAAATACTAATTAGTATCTTACAACTTTATCTTCTTTTAAGTTATTTATTTTTGATTCGTCATATCCTAAAGTTTTTAATACTTCTATAGTATGTTCCCCTACTTTTGGTGCTGGTGTATAATCTTTTATTCCTTCATTTCTAAACATAACTGGAGTATTAACTAAAACACCTGTATTTCCACTATCATATGTCTTCTTAAATAAGAAGTCATTTGCCCAAGCTTGTTCATCATCTAGTAAATCTTCACAGCTTTGGATTTTTTCAAATGGTAAGTCTGCTTCTTCTAATAAAACTGACCACTCATCTAATGTTTTTTCTAACATAGCTTCTCCAACTATCTTAACTAAATCTTCAATGTGATTAACCATTGAATCTATGTTGTTGTATCTATCATCTTCTAATATATATTCTCTATTTATAACCTTACAGAATTTGCCTAACCATTTATTGTATTGTATTAAAGCTAATTGAATCCATCTTCCATCTTTACATTTATATGTAGTCATTAATGGGCTGTTTGGATTTTCTCTTGATAAAGGCATTTCATTTCCATATTGTGCTGTTGTTATCATTGTTCCCATTCCATATATAGCTGTATGGAAAAGACTTACTGTTACTCTTTCACCTACACCAGTTTTTCCTTTTTTATGTAATGCTGCTAAACTTCCTGCTGCTAATGCTAAACCTGCATAGTGGTCACCAAATCCTGCTGCTGTATTTGCTGGAGATGTCCCTTTTTCCATTACAGATTGGCTAACTCCTCCTCTTGCAAAGTATGCAGTATAGTCAAATCCTGGTTTATCTTTTAAAGGTCCTTTTTCACCATATCCTAATATTTGAGCAAATATTAGTCCTGGATACTTATCTTTTATTTGGTCATAAGCTATACCCATTTTTTCTAATGCTTGAACTCTAACATTAGTTACAAATATGTCTGCTTCTGATATTAATTTATGTAATATTTCTATTCCTTCTTTTGATTTTATATTAATACTTACACCCTTCTTATTTCCATTTTCTAATTCAAACATAGGGTTTTCATCATCTGATGCTGGAGATTTAAATGTTCCACCCATAACTCTTATTCCATCACCTTCTATAGGCTCAACTTTAATAACATCTGCACCCCAGTCACCTAACATTTTTGCACAACATGGTGCTGCGATGAAACTTGAAAGTTCTACTACCTTAACTCCTTCTAAAAGCATAACGTTTTCCTCCTTAATAGTATCAATTATAAAAATTCAATTAAATCACATATAAAGTACTTTTTTCTGATATTAACTATTTGATGTCAAAGTTCCTAATCTTATTGAGATAACTTATAAAATTATTAAAAGTTATAAATGATTATTTTTTATATTTTTTATTGTCTTACACCTATATTGTTAAGCATTTATCGTGCCAACTTTATATTTAAGCAAAATATCGCTTGATTTGAATGTTTTTTAACAATATACAAATGCATTATTAATTTCATATCGTGGCATCATGCAACTCTCCATAGCATTTTGCCATTTTTTTTATGCCTTTAAAAGTTTTTTTTATATATTTTTTTATGAAAAAGCTTGACTTTTCAAAAAAAATTTTCATTGCTAAACTCAAAAACACATGCTATCATTGTAATTAATCAATTGATTAGTTAACTAATTTAAAACTTAGATAATTTTTTAATAATATTTAATCTAAAAAATAACAATTTCTTTGATAAATGTTTAGAGCAATTATTATCTTAAATAAAAAATAACTAAATATCAAAATAACACAGGGAAAACAATTTCAAAACTAAATTTTTAACCTTAAAAATTTTGTATAAAAATATAACCTTATATTGCTACATATTATTTCTAAATGAAAAATTACCATATAATTTAATAATTACAGGAGGGTATTGATATGAAAATACTAGTATTTGGAGCACGCGATTATGAAGAACCAGTAATAAAACAATGGTCTGAAGAACATAAGGATGTTCAAGTGGATATTTATCCTGAAAACATGACTGAAGAAAATGTAGTAAAAGCTAAAGGATATGATGGTATATCTATACAACAAACTAACTATATAGATAACCCTTATATTTATGAAACTTTAAAAGATGCTGGGGTTAAGGTTATAGCTTCAAGAACTGCAGGGATGGACATGATACATTTTGGTTTAGTTAATGAAAATGGACTTATTGTTACAAATGTTCCTTCTTATTCACCTAATGCAATAGCTGAATTAGCTGTTACTCAAGCTATGAACCTTTTAAGAAAGACTCCTTTAGTAAAGAAAAAAGTCTGTGAAGGTGACTATCGTTGGATAGCTGAACTTCTTGGAACAGAAGTTAGATCTATCACAGTTGGTGTTATAGGTACAGGAAAAATAGGTGCTACTTCTGCCAAATTATTCAAAGGCTTAGGAGCTAATGTAATTGCATTTGACCAATATCCAAATAAAGATTTAAATGATATATTAACTTATAAAGATTCTTTAGAAGACCTTCTTAAAGAAGCTGACCTTATAACATTACATACTCCTTTACTTGAAGGAACAAAACATATGATAAATAAAGATACTTTAGCTATAATGAAGGATGGCGCTTACATAGTAAATACTGGTCGTGGTGGTTTAATTAAGACAGGGGACTTAATAGAAGCACTAGAAGCTGGAAAAATAAGAGCTGCTGCCCTTGATACATTTGAAACTGAAGGATTATTCTTAAATAAAAAAATGAACCCAGGTGAATTAACTGACCCAGAAATCAACAAACTTCTTTCTATGGAGCAAGTTATATTTACTCATCACCTTGGATTCTTCACTAGTACAGCGATAGAAAATATAGTTTATTCTAGTTTAAGTAGTGCTGTAGATGTTATAAGCACAGGAACTGCTGCTAATAGAGTAAATTAGTATTTTATAAATATATTTTTTCATTAATTAGCTATTATCTAACAAAATAGCCTTTAATTTCCCAAATATAAGAGAGTCTATTCAATATACATTGAGTATGACTCTCTTATATTATTTTTCTTATTTTATATTATTTGTATACACCTACTATTTGTTATATTTTATATCAAATTTACAACAACCTTTCTAATTATCCTATTAAATTATCCTAATTACAATCTACTTTTCCATCAAAAGACTTTGAATGGGTACAATTCACTTTTTACCAGAAAAATACCAAACAAACTATGAAAATTGTATGATTAATATTAATATATTTATAAGAAAACATTACAAGAATACTAGTTTGG
Organism: Clostridioides sp. ES-S-0048-02; assembly: GCF_020658495.1. Taxonomy (NCBI): domain Bacteria; kingdom Bacillati; phylum Bacillota; class Clostridia; order Peptostreptococcales; family Peptostreptococcaceae; genus Clostridioides; species Clostridioides sp. ES-S-0048-02. Next base: position 41,260 of record NZ_JACVWH010000016.1, on the reverse strand, counting down.
GATTTTTGAGGAGGGATTATATTGGAAAAAATGAATAAAGCTACTTCTAAAAAGACGACCTGTATCGTCACTTCAGCGCTATTTGCGTCTATAATATGTTTGACAATAGCTTATATATTACATATTCCAGTTGGTGGAAACAATGGATATGTTCATATAGGAGATGCCTTTATTTATCTAGCTGCAACTATTTTACCAACAAACTATGCTATAGCAGCCTCTGCAATAGGCGCTGGTCTAGCTGATTTATCTACAGGAGCTGCAATATGGGTAATACCAACTATAATTATAAAGCCAATACTCGTATTATTTTTCACTTCTAAAAGTGACAAGATAATAAATAAACGAAATATAATTGCTTCATTTGTAGCAGGCATAGTAGGTCTAGTTTTATATATGTTTGCTGAGGGAATAATTATTGGAAGCTTTACAAGTGCTTTTGTAATGAGTTTACTTGGTTTGTTACAGCCAATAGGAAGCTTTATTGTGTTTGTACTTCTAGGGATAGCACTTGATAAACTTGATTTTAAAAGACGTTATTTTAACTAAAAACTTAAATTTATGGAGGGAAAATTATGAATATCTTATATACAATTGAAAACAGTATCTATGTAAATATAACTAATACATGTCCATGTAGCTGTGTGTTTTGCATAAGAAATGAAAAAGATGAAGTAGCAAATAGTGGTAGCTTATGGTTAGAACACGAACCAAGTATTAATGAAGTAAAAGAAGCCTTTGGCAAATATAATTTAGATGAATATGATGAAATTGTATTTTGTGGATATGGTGAACCACTAATGAGAATAAATGAATTAATAGAAGTTGCTAAATTTGTAAAAGGGAAAAGTAATATCAAAACAAGAATAAATACAAATGGTCTAAGTGATTTAATACACAATAAAAAAACTGCTATTATGTTAAAAGATGTGATAGATGCAGTATCAATAAGTCTTAATGCTCCAAATAAAGAAGCTTATAATAGAGTTACTCAACCAAAGTTTGGAGAAAAATCATTTGACTACATGTTAGATTTTGCAAAAGATTGCAAAGAATATATAAAAGAAGTTGCCTTTTCAGTAGTAGATGAAATATCTCCAGAGGAAATAGAAGAATCTAAACAGTTAGCAAAAGAACTTGATATACCACTTAGAGTTAGACATAAAAACTAACAATTATAAATTAGTATTTAAAACCTTAATACAAAGTTGACATATGAAAATAGTTAACTATAGGTGGGTCTTTAAAATAACATAATAAAATATTATCTATTTAGTTAATGTTTTATTACTTTTAATACCTTTCTTGATAACAGAATCATTCTTTGCTATAACCCACATGTAAGTCAGAAGAAATATGACTATGTCTAACAAGGCCAGAAAACTTTTTAAGAAAATACATAAAAAATAGAAAAAATATAAAGTAGTGAATTAGAGAAAAAACTTGATAATATTTCCTTTCCCTATGATGGTATGGAAATTATAGTCTGAAGCATTGAATAATAAGCACAATGAAAAGTCAGAAAATATTAATATATAGTTTGTCTAAAGTCTGAGCTGGTGCAAATTCTCTGCACCAGCTACAACATGTTTTACCCCATCACATTTCTGTTTATCTAGCCCTTTATAGACTTCCATCATCTCTCTGATTTATCAATTAAAGCAATAACAACCATCCACCAATTAATATAAGAATTGAACCTGGTATTTTCTCCTTGATATTTTCTTTAAATATAAAGTGAGCAAGTATTAAGGTTATTATCATAGAAACTTGAGAAAATGGTTCTGCTATACTGAGTTCTAAATTATTTAAAGCAATTAATAATGCTAGATAAGAATATCCATTAATAGCACCACTTAAAATTGAAAGTCCCTTCTTATTACTAAATATTTCATAGATTACTCTTTGTTTCTTTTTAAATGCTAAAAAGACAAATAGATTTAATCCAACAAAAAAGTAAAGTATCGTTGAATATAGTATAGGAGATACTTGAACATAAAATGCCTTATCTAATACCCTTCCTACTGATTGAAAAAATATGTACAAAAACATCAATCTACATGGTAGATTATTTAGAATGGCAGATGCATTTTTTAATAAAGAACTTACATTTTTTAATATAAATACTCCACCTATCATAATTATAATTCCTGCAACTTTTGCTAAACTAAAACTTTCGCCTAAAAATACAACTGATAAAAGCAATAGAAATAGTGAGTTTAAACTGTTTATTGGAGTTACAAGTGAAACTTCACCAGTTGCTAGAGATGTTACATATGCTACTGACCCAATCGAATAAACTAAGCTACTTATATAGCATGGTATTAAAAAGGACCAATCTCCAACCTTACTCATTATACTAAATGGTAGTAAACATACTCCACCTATAAAGAAAAATAAAAATGATGAAGCTATATTTTTATAAATATCGCCTTCTTCATCACCTAATAATCTTACAACTACTCTTTCAAAGGCTAACAGCACTACTCTAATTAATAGTGCAAAATAAGATATTATCATTTTTGACCTCACTTAAAAATTAATCTGAATTACTGAATATACTTACTAAATCTCATTATTATAAATCAAATCTACCATATAGGCAAATCTTTTGGGTTTTTCAATATCTTATGTTTAAACACAGGTACCTTAAGCTTTTCCCCTAACTTACGACATTGTTCTTTATAAGTCCCCTTTAATTTATCATGAAAAACTATACCATCAATTCCACCATCAATACTGTCTACACACTTTTCTAATTTTTCAAATCCATCTTCATTATCATACATTCCACTTACAATCCATTGATTTGGTAATACATGCCCAATTGATATATTGTATTCTCCATTTTTTATAATGTCTGAAAAAGAATTTTCAAAGTGAACTCCTCCTACACACAGTAAAGTTTTGATAGGCTCATCACTATCAAATACTCTAATTAGAGACTTCGATAATACTTGTATTGCTGTCTTATTATTAAAACTATTACTATTACTTCCTATCTCAATATCTAACATAGGTACAGAATATTCTGTAATTAATTTAGCTACTTCACCATATGTAGTTCCAGACCAGTGAGTTGCTTCTGTTAATGTAGTGAATTCATCAAGGGAGTTTTCATTTTTTATATCTTCAATTGCACTAATTAAGTTTCTAAAATATTTTGGATTTGAATTTCCAAACTCGCCTGTTGGTACATCTCCAATAGTATGAGCTGTTAGAATATTTTCTGGAGCATTCTCTCCTTCATGCCAATTCACAACTCCTGCAAAATCAAAATCTTTGAAATACTTATTTAAAATTGGCAGATAATATTTATAATCATGACTTATTACATTTTCCGTTTTTACAAACTGGAATAAGTTATTGTTTTCATCTATAAATTCTAATACAAAGTTATCATCAACAATAATATCAGTCTGCTTTAAATCCATTACTTCCTCACAACAGTTAATTACATTTTTAGCCACTGGGTCTTTATCTAAATTATTACAAAAGAAGAAAACTGCTTTTTTGTTATTCATCTATAAATCACACTCCTATTATTTAAATATTATATACTCTCATACTTAAAATCATCTAAATATTACTATATACTCCATTCAATTATTATACATAATATACTACCATACTTATTTTAGCTACACCTCTACCTGAGTTTCTATATACATGTGATACATCAGCTTTAAATCTTATAGAATTACCACTAGATACAATATAATCCTCTCCATTTATTTTAATAGTTATTTCACCACTAAAAACTGTAATAAACTCTTGAGTTCCTGGAAGTTCCGCATTTGAATCCAACGTTCCACCCTCTTCTATCTCAATCATAAATATTTCAAATCTTCTCTTGGAATCAAATGGAAATATCGGATAACTTACATATTTTCCATCATCTTCAATAAAATGGTCTACATCCTTTTTATCAACCAATTCTATCTCACTTTCTTGTCTTTCCATCAATGATGTAAATGATATTTTTAATCCATTCGTTATTTTCTTGATAGTAGATATAGTTGGATTCACTTCACATTTTTCAATTTGAGACAACATACTCTTACTTACTCCACTAAGTTGAGAAATTTTATCTAAGCTAAGATGTTTTTCTTTCCTTATCTTTTTTAAGTTTTCAGCAATTATTTCATTTAAATTCTGCATAAATTCACCTCGACTATACTTATACAATCATAAGCATATTTAATTATTTTATCTAAAGACAGTAACTTATTTTAAAACATTCTAGACAATATACTGTACATTATGTTTAATATACAATACTTTTTTAAGAATGTAAATACTATTCTAAAGTTTTCTTTAAAAATAAGCAAATAAAAAAGCTAGAAGTCTATGTTTTTACAAGACTACTAGCTTTTGCTATCATAAAATTGTATTTTAACTATAAAACTTAGATGCTCCTATCAGTTGTCTTTTGGAAACAATCTTAGCTAGATTAGCTAATGAAGATATTTTTATATCCTTAAAAGAAACTAAAAATACAAACTTAAAATCAGTGAATTCTTGATTTATATTATATATATCAAAATAGCATCTCAAATTATCAAATAGGTAATTTTCTTGCAAATCTGCTTCTATTTCATCAGTAGCATCTTTTAAATATGCTCTTACATCTTCAAATAAGACATTGAAATAAGACTCATCTATTTCCTCACCCAATTCTTCTAATATTTCTTCTATATCTAAATCATCCATATCAAAAGAATTTCCTGTCAATTGACAATCAAACACCAATATATTCTCCTGATTTATAGTATTTGATATATCTTGTACATATTCAAAGTCTGGACGTAATTCTAAAATGTCTTTTATCTCACTACTCTTTACATGAATTTTTCCTTTTCTGTTTTCTAGTTTTAAATCTATCATATGCTCCCCCTTTCAAATTATAAGTCTTTTAATTACTTTCTTCTATAATCTTTTTAATATCTATCCAGTTATTAACTCTAATTATGTTTTGATGTTCAATATCTTTATTATAGTTAGTATCTAAAAGTATTACTTTAACACCTGCATCAGCCAATTGGACTGAGTTTAAAGGGTTATCTTCTATAAATATATCACAACTCAGTTCTCTTGCCTTTTCAACTTTATAATCACTTCCTAATAAGTAAACATCTATATCTAAAATGCCTTGTCTAATTAACCAGTTTTTAGTTACATCAGTTAAACACTCATGTCTAGCTGTTACAAAAGATAAATTATGCCCCTTAGATAATTCCTCTATTACTTCAATAGCTCCTTCTACAATTTCTGCTTCATCATATGAATGTACATACTTATCATTAAATTCTGCATATACATCCCTTATTCCTGAACCATATAATTCTTCCCAATTGTGAGTTATACACTCTGACTCTGTAATGTTTTTATTGAATATATCATTTAGGTATGGAAGAAAATGATAAGGGCTAGTTATTGTTCCATCTATATCAATACATATATTTAATTTGTTCATTTTTACCTCCATGTAACATTTATTGATTTTATTAATCAAATATTATAGCACAGCTTTAATTATAAATCAAAATCATATATATGACTATACCTATATAATACCAAAAAGCTTGCATATTTAAGCAAGCTTTTTGTAAATTTTACATTTTCAACTAATATATAAGTTTTTCTAAAGTTGGTTCTACTCCAAATTGTGTTTTTAGTTCTCTATATTCATTTAATGCTTTTTCATTATTTGTTTTAGTTTTTATTGCTCTTATCATTAAATTTTTTGGTGTATCTAATGGGGATATGTATTCTACCACAGAAGTATCGTATCCATTTCCTTCTAGCAATAACGTTCTTAAACCATCAGTTATTAAGTCTGCAAATCTAGCTTTAAATACTCCATGTTTTAATATTGGTTCCATAGCTTCATATTTATATTGTCCTAATAACTCCTTATGACAGCATGGTACTACTACTATAGCTTCTGATTTTGCTCTAATTCCTAATCCTATAGCCATATCTGTTGCTGTATCACAAGCATGTAAGCTTATTACAAGGTCAACATCTCTATTAGGTGTATAATTAGTTAAATCCTCTTTTATAAATGACATATTTTTATAGCCTAAGTTTTTAGCCATCTTCTTTGACGCTTCTATAACTACATCTGAATAATCTATTCCTATAAAATAACAGTTTTTCTTTAATACTTCTTTTATATAGAAATTTAGTACAAAACTTAGATATGATTTACCACAAGCACAATCTAATATTGTTATACAGTCTTTGTCTTTTATTTCTTTTAAAATATTGTCTATAAGCTCCACAAAGTGGTCTATTTGATTATACTTTCTTATTTTATCATTTTTTATTTTACCATCTTTTGTAAGTACTCCAATTTCTTTTAAAAGTGCATTTGCTTGTCCTACTTTTACATAGTACTCTCTGTTTTTTATTTGAGATGCTGTAAATTCATCTATTTTCGGTACTTCTTCTTTATTATCTAGATACTTTACATTTACTTTTTTATTGTCTCCTTCTATTACGACAATAGTACCTCTTTCAATATATCTAAATACTAGCCCATCATAATTTTCCGCTTCTTTAGATATATTTTTTAACAATTCACTAAATGTATGTAACTCTGACTTGCCTTTAAAATTAAATTTGTACTTACCTTCTTCTTCTATTGCAATTCCTTTAAATTCTTTTCTTCCTGATTTAAAAACTACTTCTAATTCAATAAAAAAATCTTCATTTTCAAGGTTTCTCTGAGTAATCCCCATAAAAAACATATTTAGTTTTCCTATACTCTGCTTATTCATACTAATCTCCCTTTTAACTTATCTCTTTAACTCTTAATCAATAGTATTTGACCCATCTATTTCTTCATTTAAATCATTCAATCTATTTTTAAAACTTTCTATCTGCTTATCTGATAAATCAAGATACTCAGTTATCTTGCCTATATATTTAGGACTTTTAGTATTTATTAATTTTAAGGCACTATCCATGGACTTTTGTCTAAGTTCATACGCCTTTTTTACATCATCTCTAGCACTACTTAATACCTTTGTATATTCATCCTTAGAAAGTTCTGGGATTTGCATATTCTCATATTCTTCTATAACTTCTTTACACTTATTTCTAGCATTTGTAACATCTTTTTTTATACTAGATAATTTAGTTATATTTTTTGCAATATCCTTAGTATAAGGTATACATTCTCTCATTGGTACTAAAGCTACTCTTTCTATATTATAAATTTCTTTCTTGAAAATTCCTATACTTTCTAGGTCTATTTTTTTTATATCTTCACTATCATTTTCTTTACTTGTATAAGTATCTTTGTTTTCTCCAGTATTTACTTGTTTTTCTGATTCACTATTTGTTGAAGTATTTCTTTCTAAATCATTATTCTTTGTTACATCTTTTTGATTTTCTTCTTTATTATTTTCTGTACTTTGTGTATTTTTCTCTTGCTTATTATCTACTTTTTTGTTGTTTGATTCTTTGCTATTTTTTTTATCTTGTTTTAAATCTTCTTCTTCTTTTTCATTAAAATTTGATACATATTTCTCATCATATGTCTCATCAGAAATATAATTATGATAATACATAGATTCTTTTATCTTATTAAGTCCACTCATATAGATGTTACTTATCATTATTGTTGTAGCTAATACTACATAAATACTACTGTAGATACAAGACCTCTTAAAATTCTTGTAATTTCTGAATATCACTATCAAAGGAATAAGATATAAAAATATAAAAACTAATATCCACCTCATAAATCGTGTCTCCTTTCTCAAAACCGAAATCCCTCAAATATTTATTTTTAATCATGTATCTTATAGTATTTACCAATTTATGTTTTTTAATCGTGAACTTTTATTAAATTAAATTCTGTATAATCACAAGATGCTAATATATATTCAACTCCATTTCTAATTCCTTTTAGACCCATTTTAAAAGACTCTTTACCATGCAAGTGACCATAAATCACCTTTTCAACATTATATTCTTCAAATAATTTTGTAAATAAAGACTCCTCTAATCTATCATTTGTAGGAGGATAATGAGTGATTACTATTATTTTGGAATAACCTTTTTTACGGGCAGACTCTAATGACAGCCTTAATCTATTTTCTTCTCTTCTATAAACTTTTTCATCAGTCTCATCAAATTTAACATCATTGGGACATATCCAACCTCTACCTCCACAAATTGCATACTCTCTATATTCATAGAAATTTGTTTGAATAAAACGCATATTTTCATATAGCTTATTCAAACTTGTAACTGTTGTCCACCAATAGTCATGATTTCCCTTTATAAGTATTTTTTTACCTGGAAGTTCATTTATTATATCTAAGTCTTTTTTAGCTTCTGATAAATTAATTCCCCAAGATGTATCTCCTAATACTAATACTACATCTTCTTCTGTAACAACCTCTTTCCAATTATCTATAATCTTTTTTTCATGACCATCCCAATTACTGCCAAAGATATTCATTGGCTTATTTACTGATGTTGAAAAATGTAAATCACCTATTGCATATAAACTCATAACATCATTCCTTCCTTGATTAAACTAAATAGGCTGTCTCTTCTTAGAAATTATTTTCCATTAAGAGGCAGCCCCATTAATATTTAGTAAATTTTCTCTATAAGTAGCTTTATTGAACCACTCTATCATCTACCTTGTTATCCTTATATTGCTCTAATAACATATCTATTTCTTGTTTTAATTCTAAAATTTCGGTTATGTTTTTGTCTGTTTCAGTTCTATCCAACTTTCTTTGATACTGCATAGCTTTATGTGTATCACCTAAGTCATATAACTCTTGTATTCTATTTAGAGTGTCTCTAATTGCTATAGACTTCATTTGATACATAGCCTGAGCTTTCATTATATCCTCTCTTATTTCACTCATTTCTTGGTCTAAGAGAAACGCAGCATCAGATGCTCTTCTAAGTCTTTCTGCTAGAGTCTCAGGTATGTAATGGTCATATTTATATTTTAATGAATGTTCTATTGTAGCCCAGAAATTCATTGCAAGAGTTCTTATTTGTATTTCACATATAATTTCTTTTGAGCCCGCAATTGAGTTTATAGGATATTTTATTATAACATGATAGCTTCTATAACCACTATCTTTGTAGTTTGTAATATAATCTTTTTCTCCTATTATAGTCATATCATTTCTTACTTTTATCAAATCAACTATATAATATATATCTTCAACAAACTGGCACATTATTCTTATACCAGCAATATCATCAATTTCAGTTTCTATATCTTTCGCATTTAGCCTTTTTAACTTAGATATTATGGAAGATATTTTTTTTGTCCTTCCTGTGACAAATTCTATGGGAGAATACTCGCCTTTTGCTAAATATTCTTTTCTTATATTTTTAAATTTTATTTTCAATTCTTCTACTGCATGTTCATAAGGTGCTAGTATTTCATTCCATTTTTCGTATTCCATATTGCTCACCCTTTATTTGTTTTTTATGACCTTCTTTATTTTATCATAATTTATTTTGTTTTTGTATAGTAAAGCAATTCTCCATCTTCTAAGATATACCCTATTTCGTCTAAATCAATTAGGTAACTTATAACAGATATCAATGAAGATTTAAAAAAATGATACTCTTTATAATTATTGCTTAAATTATTGTTATTTATAATATTTTTTAGTAAAATTTCTAAAGATTTTGGTTTTTCAAGTAATTGTCTTATTTGGTATAAATATTTCTCTAAAGCATTCAAATGCTTTTCTATTAATTTATAAGCATCTTCTTTTGATATCACTTGTTTTCCATGTCCCAAAACCAAATACTCAAAATCTATACCTTTTAACTTTTCTAACGAGTTCATTTGCTCTTGTATATCATATAAAAATAAGAAATCGAATTTTGATAGAATTTCATCTCCTATCAAAAGGTCTCCCACAAAAATCACCTTATCTTTAGTTAAAACAGCTATACTTCCAGGTGTATGTCCCTGAAATTCAATTATATCAAACATTTCATTATTTAGTTCCAGCCTACCTGCATCTATAGTTTTATCTATTTCTATATCATCTAACATTTTACTTTTTAAAATACTATCCATAAATATATTGCTTTTCCCCCCAACAATATACTTTGAAAATAATTCTGGGTTTTCTATATATAACTTATCGTATTTTGATGACATTACGCACACATCTTTATAGTATTCTTTAAATTGATTACATGCCCCATAGTGGTCATCATGACCATGAGTGTTTATAATATATCTAACTTGTATTTTATTTTCATCTAATACTTTGGTTACTCTTCTTGGCCTCGAACCACATAATCCTGGGTCTATCATAAGTGCTGTATTATCCTCAAACACATATATTCCTGTATTTGTACCACCTTTTATAAAAAAAGTATTTCCTTTTACTTTTGTTAGATTCACCATCTTCACCTCATTTTGACAATATTTATACTACAAGTTATTATTTATTTAATATAAGACTCTAGTAGAATAAGTCTTTTTATTCTATTAATAGTTCTTTTTTTTATTTTAGGTTCTTTAGATATCCTTATTTTTACATTATATGCTAAATCTCTGTAAAATAGCGATTCTATAAGATATTCAACTATGCCTCTATCCTTAAAATCTATATCTATAATGTTATTAGAATATAGTTTTGAATCTAGTATCATAAGTTCATCAAAAAAGCTTAATCTCTCAGATTTACTCAAATAATCTTTACTTGGAATAAAGCTTTCACAATAATCTATTCTATAATTTACCACTTCATCATTTATTTCAAATCCATGTTGTCTCTTCATCAAGTCTTTATAAGCATTATTTTTCTTAGTCACATTATCTAGATTTTTGTTATAGTCCTCTTTTTTCCAATGTCCAAATAATCTACAATTTAGTGGTCTGACTTCATATATTAAACACCTATTATTATCATCTTTGAATGGACATGAATTTTTTTTAGAATACTCTTCAAAATAATAGTCTACTATTTTAATTATACATCTTCTTCTTAAATCCGCTCTATCTTCAAGATAACAAAATATATTCAAAAACTCAATTAAATTTATACCTACCGATTCCATACAACAATTACCACAACCAGAACAATTTCCAGTTGGTAAAGATTCATATACATCATTTAATTTATTAAAGAGCTTATTTTTAGTGGAATAATCTATACAATTTAAAATATCTTTATTTTTTATACTAGTCATTATTATTACTCCTTGTTATAATTATTAAGTTAATACAAACAATTATTATAACATATTTTTTAAATTTAATCGCATGAGGAGGCATTTTATGAATAGATATACAAAAATCATTAATATGATGGGAAGTTACTATACAAAAGACTTTGAAAAAGAAAAAAAGAATGTAATAAAAGTTAGAGAAGTTAAAGAGGATACTGTCAGAAAATTTTTCTTACAAGGTGACTGTGAAGTTCTAGTAGTATTTGAAGATACTGGCAAAGAAATCCTTATTGACGATTTTTCTCCTGAAGAAGATATCAAAAAATACTTAGGAGTAAAATTTATAAATAAAAAAAGATAGTTATTAAAACTAAACATCTAAATTAAATTTTAATAACTACAAGTTATTATTATATGCTTTCATAATTAAAAGTTATCTTTTATCTCTTTTTTAGACTTTAAGATAGCTTTTTTTCTATTTTTTGTAAAATAATTCCATAATACACACTAATATTTCACAAAATGATATAATATAACAAATAGATAAATTTTTTAAGTTTCTTAATACTTAATATTTTGCGAGGTGATTTTATGCAAATTTATTTTAGAGTTAAAGCTGTTGGCAAACGTAGACCTATGCTAGAACTTACCCCCTTTGATTTATCTGACAACATCAATTGCCTAAAAGAGGCTATCTCTGAAATTGTATCTAAAAATGTTCTTGAATATAATGAAAAGACCCCAGAAAAATCAATAATAAGCTTTTTAACTAGTGAAGATATTGAGTCTCAAGCTACTATTGGAAAAGTTGGATTCGGCTCTATCTACAATGAAAACAAACAATCTATAGAAAAAGCTATAGAAGTTGCACTACAAGCATTTGAAGATGGAATCTATAAAGTTCTTATAAACGAAGATGTTATTGAAGAACTCAATTCTCCTATAAATTTAAAAGATAGTGATATATTCACTTTTATAAGACTCACTCTACTTGCTGGAAGGATGTTTTAAAATAAATAAATTGGAGGTACATAAATGTCAGAACGTACTAGATTAGAAAAAAATCCTAAAATAATTGAAGATTTTAAAAACAATCTTACTAAATCTTCTTCAAAACCATATTACGATTTAACTGAAGCTCTTTGGGATTGTGTAAAAGACGAATCATACTATTATGATGTAAAAGATGAAAATAAATTCTTAGATATGATAAAAAAATACTATAATTGTTATTACTATGAAATTGAAAGTGTAGACACATTACTTTCTGGCCCTTTAAAAAATGCTTTAGAATTAATGTTTACTTCTGAGCAAGTAGAAGAACTTTGTCAATTAATTAAAAGAAAAATGAATTATACATATTCAGGAGGATACTATCGTAAAGGGTATCGCTCAAATAAACTTAAAGATTATTTTAGAAGTATAATTAGGCTTATTTCACATTATGTGAGTTTGATATATTACGATTTTTCTGTATTAGATTATCTTACACTTCCAGATAAAGTTCTTCAATATGATTATATAATGAGTGATAAAATCGCATTAGAAATAGATAATGGAAATGATGATGTAATCAATGCTTTAGAAGAAGTAATTTTTGGAGAAAATCAAACTGCCCTACTTACTAGACAAATGATAATTGGTATTATGAAAAGTCATAGTGAAAAATGCTATGAAATGCTTTCTAAACTTCTTTTGGCTGCTAAGCAACAAGAAGGTCTTAGACAACAAATTGTAGAAAGCCTAGACGAAGGTACAATTCCTGCATCTGTCTATATGTTAAAAACTATCCTAGATAACAATTTAGAAAGATTTAGTTCTGTTATAAGAGCTTTAGATACATGGACAGGGCTTGGTTTTTCAGACCAAAAACCTGGAATAATTCGTAAGTGCTTAGAACTTTCATATAAATCATTGACTGATAAAGAGTTTTGTATAGAGTCAATTAACAGTAAGGATAACCTTGAAATTTATTTTAGTTTATGGGCAGCTGCAACTTACAATATCTATGATTCATACACTCTTATTGAAAAATTGCTTTCATATGATGAAAAGTACAAAAAACTTGTAGCTCTTTACTTCTTATCAAATACAGAAAGTACATATTTTAAACACTCTGTTGCATCTAAAAATATTAAAGGCGACGATTTAGAGATACTTGCATGGGTAGTTAGAAATTTCTATGTAGAAAGTTCTGTTGGTTACTACTATAATTGGCAAAACCAAAAAGTTGATTTTGACTTATCAAATTCTCCTATTAATAAAGACTTTGATGCTAGAAAGGAACAATTTGAAAATCTAAAACATACTTTAGAACTTTTAAATTCAAAAACTAAGGAATTTTCTGGCAGTGTATTTCCATGGTCTTGGGTCGAAATTTCTTCTTACAGTATCCTTAGATGCATGATGACATTAACAGCATATGATATGAATACTCAATTTATGGATGTTCTAATGGACAACTATCTTCTTATGAGTTCTGATTTAAGAGCTTCATTTATAGCTAATTTTATAAATGAGCCAAAAACAGATAAACAACGTAGTTTCTTATTAGAATGTTTGAGCGATAAGAGTGTTTCTAATAGAGAAATTGTATTAAGTCTACTTAAAGAACTTGACTTATCAGATGTAGAGTTAGACAGAATAAACAACTTACTTACTTTAAAAACAAGCTCTATCAGACAAACAGTAATAAAGATTTTACTTGAACAAGATGATTCAAAACTAGAAAATATTGCTTCTTCTCTAATAAAATCTTCAAATTCGCAAAAATGTCTTGGAGGACTTGAAATTGTAAACTTATTAAAAGACAATACTGATAGACAAGAACTATACAATAAACTTATTTCATTAGTGGAAAGTGTTGATAAGTCTAAAAAGAATACATCTCAAGTTCAGATATTAATTGATAATTTATTAGGTAAAGCAAAAAATGATTATTGTAAAGAAAATGGATTTGGGATATACAATCCTGAAAATAAGGTTCAAATTCCTGAACAATTTGATTTTAAATACGATTCCTCTACTCCATCAAAACTTAATAAGATTATTTCCAATTTAAGCTTATCTTCTAATGAGGATTCTGTTTCTATATCAACTAAAAAAGAAGCTAAGAAGATTCTAGATGTAGATATAAATAAAATATTAAAAGTATATGAAAAATTTGATGAACTTATTATTGAAAATGCAGATTATGAGTATGAGGTTGAGAGATGGTCAGGTAATATGGATAAAATACTTTTAGGTTACTCTACATATAATCTAACTCCTATTAAACATATAACTGGAAATAATAAGGATACTATTGATAATTATCCATTAGCTGAACTTTGGAGAGAAACTAGTAAGAAACTTAATTTAGATTATAAAATAATCCTTGATATTTTATTTTATAGCATACGCTCATGCTCTTATCATGAAATAGAAAAAAGTTGGTTTTCATCTATATACTCAAATGTCCTTGATGAAAAAAAACAAAAAAAATTATATACAAAATTAGATAAATTAAAATTTGATGTTCTTACAAGAAAAATACTTGCAGTATTACTAAATGAATTTGACCAGAAAGAAATGTTTGAATACTGTTTAGATACATACTACAAACTTAGAAACCTATTAACTACTGAACAATGTAAAAAGCAAAGAGTTGAGTTTACTAAAAACTACTATAGACAAAATGAATACTGCCCTGCTTTAGATGCACCAATTTTAAACTATTGGCTTGGAAAGGCACATTCATTTATTTATGATGATATTTCTTTTACTAAGTTCTTCTATACTACATTTGCAAATTATCAACTTTTAGAATATAAATTCCCATTTTATACTAATATAGATATATTTGCTCGTGCATATGAATTGGGATTAATGACTGAGGAACAAATCAATCGAGAAATTGTAACTGGATACAATGCAACAAATATAATACGAATTTTGACAAACCCTAGATGGGGTGGTGATACATTAGAAAAACATCCATGGCTTGAAAACAATATAAAAACAGTTACAAATAGAATTATAGAAATCGAATCACGTAGAGGTGATATGCCAACAGAAGTTTCTCATCTAGCTGATAATATACAACATTTTGAGGGTATGAATTATTTCGTAAACATCTTAGTTGCTCTTGGTAAAGAAACTTTCCAAAGAGGATATTCATATGGTAGTAATTATTCAAAAAAAGATGTTTTGAGTTCTCTACTTAAAAATTGTTATCCTACTAAAGAAGATAATTCTAAAGAATTAAAAAAATTACTTAAAACTACTGATATTACTGAATTAAGATTAATAGAAGCTGCTATGTATGCTCCTCAATGGGTAAATATAATTGAAAAATATTTAAACTGGAAAGGTTTAAAGAGTACAATTTGGTATTTCCATGCACATATAAATGAAGGCTTCTCTGCTCAAAAAGAATCAGAAGTTGCTCTATTCTCTCCTATATCACCACAGAGTTTCATGGATGGAGCATTTGATGTGGATTGGTTTTTAGATTCATATAAAACTATTGGAGAAGAAAGATTCAATCTCCTTTACAAATCAGCTAAATACATAACTAGTGGTGGAAACTCTCACAGACGTGCACAACTTTATGCTGATGCTACACTTGGAAAACTTGATAAAGATATGCTGATGAAAGAAATTGAAACAAATAGAAATCAAGATAAATTGAGAAGTTTCTCTTTACTTCCTATGAAAAAAGGAGACCTTAAAGAAGCAACTTTCCGTTATGAATTTATTCAAAAGTTTGCTAAAGAAAGTAAACAATTTGGTGCACAACGTCGTGAAAGTGAATCAAAGGCTTGTGCTATAGCAATGGAAAACTTAGCTAGAAGTGCTGGTTTTGAAGATATCAATCGTATGATGTGGGCTCTTGAAACGGAAAAACTAAATGAGGTTGCTCATATATTTAAACCAAAGAATATTGATGGAACTTCACTTTGGATAGATGTTGATGAAAAAGGAAAAACATCTATAAAAGTCCAAAAAGGTGATAAGACTTTAAAAAGTGTACCAAAAGCTCTTGCAAAACATCCATATGTACTTGAACTTAAATCAGTACAAAGAGATTTAAAAAGTCAGTATTCTCGTGCAAAACAAAGTTTAGAGCAAGCTATGAAAAATGAAACAGTATTTACAGTTAAGGAAATCTCCAATATTTATAAAAACCCAGTTATTTGTCCTTTAGTTAAAAATCTAGTTTGGCTATGTGATGATACTATCGGATATATATATAATGATAAGTCTAAGTTCTTTATTTGTGATACAACTGGTGAACCTTATAGATTAACTGCAAAAAATAAATTAAAACTTGCACATCCAGTTCATCTGTTTGAATCTGGTAAATGGAGTGAATTCCAACATGACTTATTTGATAAGCAAATTGTTCAACCATTTAAGCAAGTGTTCCGTGAATATTATAGAATAAATGCTGACGAATTATCTGAAAAAACTATATCTCGTAGATATGCTGGCCATCAAATCCAGCCAAAGAAAACTGTAGCACTTCTTAGAAATCAACTTTGGACTGTTGACTATGAGGAAGGTTTACAAAAAGTATTCTACAAAGAAAATATAGTAGCAAAGATGTTTGCACTTGCAGATTGGTTTTCACCAGCAGACATTGAACCTCCAACTATTGAAACAGTAGAATTCTTTAATAGAAAGACTTATAAAAGCTTAGAACTAGCTTCTATACCGCCAATTCTTTTCTCTGAAGTTATGCGTGATATAGACCTTGTTGTAAGTGTTGCTCATGCTGGTGGTGTTGACCCTGAGACAAGCCACTCTACTGTAGAGATGCGTATAGCTATTGCTAAAGAACTACTATTGCTATTAAAGATTAAGAATGTCAATTTTGAAGGCTCTCATGCTCTTATAGCAGGTAATTTAGGTGATTATTCTGTACATATGGGTTCTGGTATTGTACATAAAAAAGGAATGGGTGCTTTAAATATACTTCCTGTACATTCTCAAAGTAGAGGTAAGATATTCCTTCCATTTGCTGATGAAGACCCTAAGACTGCTGAGATTATGTCTAAGATATTATTACTTGCTGAAGATAATAAGATTAAAGACCCTAGTATCTTAAGCAATTTATAAATATAAAACTATCTCTAAAATATATTGGACTTTCTAATTTTTTAAAGAAAGTCCAATATATTTTACACTATAACTTATATAAATTAACTCATAATTATAAATCATTTTTATATAAACTTTTCTTATATATCATCTTTATAATACTTATTGTATAATGGAATTTGTTTCTCTCTTTTCACTAGAATCTTTTAATTCTATAAAATCTATATAGAAAGTCTTTTTCTAGAGATTTATTTAATATGGCATTTTCTTGAAAATTTATAAACCTTATCTCCAAGGAAGATTTATTTATAGGTATAACCTTATGTATAAGCCTTAAATTTACTATGTATTGTTTATGAGTCATAAAGAAATTAGGAGGTAGGCGTTTTTTTAAATCATCAAAGTTCTCATAAAATTTTATCGTATCTTCATCTCTAGTATATAAATTAATAGCTCTTGAATTTTTCTCAAACATGACTATATCATCAAAATTAATCATATGTATCTGTTTCCTTATTTTATATACAAAAAGAGTATCTTCTATAAAATTATTTTTTGCAATTTTATGAGAGTTAATGTGGTCTATTGCTATATTAATTGAATCAATTATTTTTTCTTTTTTAAACGGCTTAACTATAAAATCTATAGGATGTACTTTAAAGCTCTCAAGACTATAGTCAGCAAAACCTGTTACAAAAACTATATGTATATCTTTATCTATAGAAAGAATTTCTTTAGCAGAATCAATACCATTTTTATATGGCATATCAATGTCAATAATCAATAAGTCTATTTTCTCACTTTTTATAAATTCAATTGCTTCTATACCATCCTTGACTTTCTTAACATAATCTACATATCCAGACTCTTTAACTATATTTGCTATATCATCTCTTACAATTTTATCATCATCACAAATCAAAACTTTTATCACAGACTTCTCTCCTCCTAACTAATAATATTTTGGTATTAAAATTACAAATTCAGTTAAAAAATCGTCACTATTTACAAGTATACTATAATCATACTTATCTAATATATTTTTAACTAGATATAACCCAAAACCTCTATCTTGTCCTTCTTTAGTGCTAAACCCATCCAAAAATATACTTTCAACATTATGTATTTTAGGACCATTATTTTTTATGGCTACAATATACTGAAATTCATCTTCATATGCATGCAATCTTATATACTTCTTTTCCTTTTTTATAGCAGACAAAGACTCTATTGCATTGTCTATTATATTTAATAGTACTGAACTCATGTCGTTAGGTTCAATCTCTAAATTATCCATAAAATCTTGAATATAGACATCAAAAGATATATTCTTTTCAAGGCATTCCTCATATTTTAATGAAGCTATAGCATCTAAATAAGATACTTTCCCATACCTTGAGTTTTTTGATTTAAAGTTATTTGATATATTCATTATATATCCTTTAGCATCTTCATCTAACCCAGTATTTAATAGAGAATACACTACTTGCAAATGTTTCAAATAGTCATGTTTTTGACTTCTTAATTTGACGATTATATTATCCTTATGATTTATTTTACTATCTAGCTTTTGTAACTTGGATTCTTGTTCATTGTTATTATTTATCAATCTTATAAATTTAAAACCTATATAACAACTTAAAATAATTAAAATTAGAAAAAATATAATGTTTAATACCCCTTCAAGTAAAGAATTATATCCTAAACTTAATTGTATATATTGAATACTCTCCATGAATAAAATCCATACAAAACATGATAAAAAAAATGTTAGTAGTCCTCTTTTTAATATGTCTAATTCTTTGTAAAACCTATACTTATTCATTATAAGGTTACTAAATATAAATAAGGTTAGTATTACTATAGGAAATATAAAGTTATTCTCCATAATTTCCCTCCCATCTACAATTTATATGAAAATTATATCATTTTAAAAAAATTATGTAAAAAGTCAAAATTTACATATAGATTAACTAAACTTGTAAAAACACATATAAATTTGTACAATTAACTGATTAAAATTTGAAAATACTTACTTTGCTATATATTTTAGATAAATATATAATTGATTTAGTTAAGAAAGGAAGGTGGTAAACATGAAAGATAATTTGAAAATAGTACTAAGGTATATAAAAAGTTATAAAGCTAGGTCTTTAGCAATTGCTGTGAGTATAATTCTTGCCACATCACTCATTGTCGGTATTGGTACCCTCTCAAGAAGTTCTCAGCAAGCAGATGTAGATAGATTGAGAAGAGAACTTGGAACTGACCATGCATACTTTAAAGATATAAAGATAAATCAATTAGAATCCATAAAATCTAGTAAAGATATTAAAAATTTGGGTATAACATCTTACTATGCATCCACAGATGTTAATGAAAAATTACCTATAAACATAGAATATGCAAATAAAAATTACTTGACTAGCCATTCTAAACTTATAAAAGGTAGCTTTCCAAAAGCTAGCAATGAGGTGGTAGTAGAGAAATGGGCCTTAAATAGTATGGGTTTAAAACCAGAGATAAATCAAGACCTTACTTTTAAATTATATCAAAAAGAAAATCCAGAGACTTTTAAAGTCGTAGGAATACTTGAAGATAGATATATAGAAAAAAGCAAGGGAAAATGTGAAATTTTTTTGAATCTCAATCAATCAAAATTGGATAAGTTTACAGCTTATGTTGAATTTAATGAGGGCAGTGATATAAATACAAACATAGACAATATAGCAAAAAATGCTATGTTGGATGAGAATAGTATAGGAAAAAACTCAATGCTTATAGACTCTACTATGGAAAATGGTATTTTAGATGATTCAAGTAAATTCGTTGCAATTGCGATGAGTCTATTTGCTGGTATTGTAATATATAGTATCTATGTTATATCAATATACCAAAGAGTACAGGAATATGGTGTCTTAAGAGCAATTGGAGCCACTAATTTTAGGATTTTCAAACTTATGTTTTATGAACTTTTCATACTTGCTTTGATAGCAATGCCTATAGGTATATGTACAGGTATGGGGGGAGCACAAATATTTAATAGGTCTGCAGGAAATATTAAATTTGAAGGAAATATAAATGTTACACCTTTTGTTATTCCAGATAAAATAATCCTCTTATCAATTGCATGTACAATACTAACAATACTGATTATAAGTTTCTTTACATACTTAAAAATAAGAAGAATTTCCCCTATTGATGCTATCAGAAAAACTTTTGGAACTGATAAAAATGTAACCAAAGTTAATTCTTTAATATCCAAATTAACTTTAAATATATCAGTAACAAAATCTATATCTGCGAAAAACATCTTTAGAAATAAAAAGGGCTTCATTGTAATTATATTATCTATGAGCATAGGAGGTATAATCATCATAAAAGACAATTATAAATCTTCTTTTTTAGATGTCCAAAACAAAAGTAGTCAAGAGCAAACATATATGAATGCAGATTTTATTCTATCAAATGTTTTTCTAAATGAAACTGGCAACAGCACTTCTTTCAAGGATATAAAGGGTTTTAATGATAATCAGATAGACAAAATAAAAAATATAGATGGAATTGGCAAAATCAAAACTGCTAGCATATTGAACACGAGAATAGAGGTAGATACAATAAATAGATTAGATTACTACGAAGCTATAAATTCAGCTCCTTATTATAAGAAATTTCCTCTATTCACAAAAAATAAGACTACCGGAAAATATACACTAAAACAAAAGTTAAGAGGTTATGATGATGAGATGATAAAATCATTAGAAAAATACTTAGTAAGTGGAAGTATAAATTTGAAAAAAATGAAAAAAGAAAACTTGTCTATAGTATATGTACCAGAAATTTCTAAAACACAGAAATATTCAAAGACTTTTACTCCTGGCGCAGGCACACCAGCTGTAGATATAAAAGTAGGCGATACTATAAAGGTCAAATATCCAAAAGTTGGAATAGATACAGGACTTTATGAAAGTCAAAAAGATAATTATGAATATCTAGAATATGACTTTAAAGTTGGAGCTATTGTAAGTTATCCTTTTGCAGATAATGGTATGTACTCTGGAGATGAGGGTGTAGATGTAATAACGAGTAGCGAATATCTAAAAAAATTAACTGATGTAGATAAGTATAACTTAGTTTATATAGACCTTAATAAAAATGCAAACAAGAAAAAAATAAATAAACTTTTGGGTAAAATTGGAAGTGAAGTTCCTGGAACTACAACGGTAGATATGATGGTAGAAAAAGAAAACTCTGATAAGATGACATCTAGGTCCATGATTTATAATTATGGTATAGTAGCAGTGATGTTCATAATTAGTGTATTTAATATAATAAATAACATAAGTTATAACTTAACCTCAAGAACTAACGAATTTGGAATGTTAAGAGCTATTGGTATCTCTGAGAAAGGATTTAAAAATATGATACTCTATGAGGGAATATTATATGGAGCACTCTCAAGTATAATTACCATTGTGGCTGGTCTTATAATACAATTTAAAATGTATTACCTGCAGGGATTTGTATCATATGGATTGGGATTTTCAATAGATTACAAAATATATATCCTAGTTGTTTTAGCAAACATAATTGTAGGTATTCTAGCTACATATATTCCATCAAGGAAGATAAATAAAATTAGTATAGTCGAAGCTATAAACATTACAGAATAGGAGGAGTAATTATGCCTATATTAGAGATTCTTAACTTAGGTAAGATTTATGGAAAAAAAGAAACATCTGTACATGCACTAAAGGATGCAAATTTAAAAATAAATAAGGGTGAATTTGTTGCAATAATTGGCCCAAGTGGAAGTGGGAAAAGCACATTTCTACATTTAGTAGGTGGTCTTGAGAGACCAAGTAGTGGAACTATAAAAGTCGATGGTAAAGATATATGTTGCCTTTCAGATAAAGAACTAGCAAAATATAGAAGACAAAAAGTAGGATTTGTCTTTCAACAGTATAACCTAATTCCAGTATTAAATGTAAAAGAAAATATAGAATTACCACTAAAGTTAGACAATAAAAAAGTCGATGAAGAATACATCAAAGACCTTATAAATTTATTGGGGCTTAATGAGAGGAAAAATCATCTTCCAAATCAATTATCTGGTGGTCAACAACAAAGAGTTGCTATTGCACGTGCTTTATCTACAAAACCAAGTATAATCCTAGCAGATGAACCAACAGGAAATTTGGACAGCAAAACTACAGAAGAAGTCATGGATTTACTAAAAAGTTCAATAAAAAAATATAACCAAACGCTTATAATAATAACACATAATGAAAATATTGCTAGAAAAGCAGATAGAATTATATCTATAATAGATGGAGAGCTTAGTTAAACTAACACTCTAAAATCATTTATAGAAAAGAGGATTTAAATGTTATTAGTTTTAGGTAATTTAAATTTAGACTTGGATTTTGACTACAGAATAATAAGAGAAGAAAATGATGATGTAGATATATTTATAGATATTAGTTATCGTAGCTTAGATATAGATACTGATGGTTCTAACTTATTTAATTCTAGAATCCAATTTCCATTTGTAAGAGCATTAATTCTAAGATTAAATAAGAACAAGCAATGTATGACAATTCATTTGTTAAGAGATATAGATTTATTTTCTGCCTTTGCTAACTTCGAGGTAGATTACAACGACTCTGTCATAAATATAAAAAATCAAAATGAGAAAGTTATTCTAAATAAATCTATCAAAAAGTAATAAGGGGGCCTTAATAGGCCCCAGTTTTTTTGTTTTCTATACCTATTATATCATGATAAATAGATTAGTCAATAGAATTTTCTGAATATTTTTATAATTTTTTCATAAAGTTTTTTATATATTATACTTTAAAATTATATGTAATAAAAAAATTTTGTGACTAATTTTAAAGTTAATTGATTAAATATACATATTCAAAATCAATATAAATTTTCTTACCTTTTGTCATTTTTATTTAGGTTTTAAGTTATAATCTATCATTAACAAATATTTATATATAGCTCTAATAAAACTCTATTTATATGCAAATCTAATAATTTATATACAAGTCTAATAACTTATATTCAAGTCTAATAGAATTAATATTCTAAAAGAAATATTATTTACCATAATAAACTTTTAAATATATCTCTTTTAATTCACTCATCAATGGATATCTAGGATTTGCACCTGTACATTGGTCATCAAATGCTTGTTCAACCATAGCATCCAATCCCTCTAAGAATTTAGCTTCATCTACTCCTGCCTCTTTTATAGTCTTAGGAAGACCCACTCTTGCCTTTAATTCATCTATTGCTTTTATAAGATTATCCACTTTTTCTTGGTCTGTATTTCCTTTAATTCCTGCGAAAGAAGCAAATTCAGCATATCTTTGTATACAATCAGGGTGTCTGTATTGTGAAAATGCGCCCATCTTATTTGGAGCTTCTGCACAATTGAACTTAATTACTTCATTTATTAACAATGCATTTGCAACACCGTGTTGAACATGGTGGAATGCACCAAGTTTATGTGCCATAGAGTGGCAAATTCCTAAGAAAGCATTTGCAAAAGCCATACCAGCCATAGTAGATGCCATTGCCATTTTTTCTCTTGCTACTTTATCAGTCTTTCCATTTTTATATGCACGAGGTAAATATTCAAATATTATTTTGCCTGCTTGAAGTGCTAGTCCATCAGCTGGTTCAGTTCTTAACATAGATACATATGCCTCTAGTGCATGTGTTAATGCATCAACACCTGACGCTGCTGTTAATCTTGGTGGCATTTCCATCATCATATCTGCATCAATTATAGCCATATTTGGCATTAATTCATAATCTGCTAATGGATATTTTACACCTGAATCTTGGTCAGTTATAACTGCAAATGGAGTTACTTCTGAACCAGTTCCTGCTGAAGTAGGAATAGCTGCAAAGTATGCTTTTTCACCCATCTTAGGAAATGCATATACTCTTTTTCTTATATCCATAAATCTCATTGCTAAATCTTGGAAATCTACTTCTGGATGCTCATACATTACCCACATTATCTTACCAGCATCCATTGCACTACCTCCACCTACAGATATTATTAAGTCTGGTTGGAAATCGGACATAGCCTTAGCCCCTTCTCTTGCACAAGCTAGTGTTGGGTCTGGAGCAACATCAAAGAATGTAGTATGCTTAATTCCCATTTCATCCAATAAATCAGTTAGTTTTTTAGTATAA
The DNA here is from genome assembly GCF_020658495.1 of Clostridioides sp. ES-S-0048-02. Taxonomy (NCBI): domain Bacteria; kingdom Bacillati; phylum Bacillota; class Clostridia; order Peptostreptococcales; family Peptostreptococcaceae; genus Clostridioides; species Clostridioides sp. ES-S-0048-02. The sequence continues at coordinate 16,771 of NZ_JACVWH010000016.1, read as the reverse complement.
CCATTATTGTAAAGGAAAGAGTCTGTTACTATAAAAGCTTTCTTTTTATTCATGACATCTTTAAATTCTCTTGCTGCTACACCTAAACATCCTTTTTTGAAATAAACTTTTTGTGGGGCTCTAAACCAAAGCATATTCTCTCTCCTTTCAGCTACTGTCTTGATATTAAGTAAATGCTTAACTCCTACGTTTTCTGATACTGAGTTTCCACCCCAAGAACCGCAACCAAGAGTAAGAGATGGAGCTAATTTAAAGTTATATAAATCACCTATACCACCTTGTGATGATGGAGTATTAACTAATACTCTACAAGTCTTCATAGCATTTACAAACTTCTCTACTCTCTCTGGTTGATTGATAGAGTCTGCATACAATGATGAAGTATGACCATACCCACCATCAGCAACTAATTTTTCAGCCTTAGCAACTGCATCTTCAAAACTCTTAGACTTGTACATTGCAAGGACAGGAGAAAGTTTTTCATGTGCAAAAGGTTCCTCTACTTCAACAGATTCAACTTCGCCAATTATTATCCTAGCTGTTTTTGGCACTTCTACATCTGCCATTTTTGCTATTACATGAGCTGGTTGTCCAACTATTTTTGCATTTAAAGTTCCATCGATTATTACTACTTTACCTACCTTTTCTGTTTCTTCTTTATTTAAGAAATGTGCTCCACGATATTTAAATTCTTTTTTAACTTCTTCATATATTTTTTCTGGTACTATTACTGCTTGCTCAGAAGCACATATCATACCATTATCAAATGATTTTGATACTAATATTGAACTTACAGCCATTTTTATATCTGCACTCTCATCTATTATTGCTGGTACATTTCCAGGTCCAACTCCAACAGCTGGTTTACCTGAAGAATATGCAGATTTAACCATTCCAGGTCCGCCAGTAGCTAATATAAGGTCTGCTTCTGCCATAACAACATTAGTCAATTCAATTGAAGGCACATCTACCCAACCTATAAGACCTTTTGGTGCTCCTGCCTTAACTGCTGCATCATGTACAACTCTAGCTGCTTCTATAGTACAGTTTTTAGCTCTTGGATGAGGGGAGAAAATTATACCATTTCTAGTTTTTAGTGCTATTAGGGACTTGAATATTGCAGTTGATGTAGGGTTAGTTGTTGGTATAACTGCTGATAATACACCTACTGGTTCAGCAATCTTTGTAAATCCAAATGCCTCATCTTTTTCTATAACACCACAAGTTTTAGTGTCTTTATAAGCATTATAGATATACTCTGAAGCGAAATGGTTTTTTATAACTTTATCTTCAACAATACCCATACCAGTCTCTTCAACTGCCATTTTTGCTAGGGGAATTCTTTGTTGATTTGCTGCAGTTGAAGCAGCTAAGAAAATTTTATCTACTTGCTCTTGTGTAAATGTTGCAAATTCTTTTTGTGCTAATCTAATTTCCTCTAGCCTCATTCTTAATGTCTCAACACTATTGACAATCTCAGGGCTACATACTTCAACAGCTACTGTTTCTACAACCTTTTCTTTTTTCTCCATAACTAAAAACCTCCCTAAATAATTATGCATCTCCTATTTTTATAAATCTTAAATGCATCATCTATTATATTTTTAACCTATACTTAAAATAATTTTATAGATTTCATATCTATACTTTAGATTTTATTTATTTTATGCCCTTAGGTCAAGAAGTTTTTTTTCTGAATATTTTGTCAATTTATTTTTTAACAAATATATTATTTTTTTTACTTTTATTAAATTTTTTTATTTAAATAAGATATATTTCATTTGAATAATTTACTTTGACTAAATAAACTACTAAAATGATAATTTATATCTTTCACTTTTTTTATTTATTAAATTTTATATGTTATTTTTACAAGTAAGACATAATATTTTTGTCATATTTTCATAAAATAACACTTATTTTTGATTTATATGCATTTTTTCTTTTGATAATGACTATGTAATTTTTAAAAATATATAAATTAAAAATATTTTAGTTTCTATAAGTTATTTTTAAGTCAATATCTTAAAATAATATTTTTCATGTAGATAAACAATTTTTATATCAACCTCGTTAATTTTTTACTTACAATATGTATACAAAAAATTTTACAGCACAAAATTATTTATAAATTCTTAGTTTATTATCATATTAATTAATTTTTTCTCAGGTATATCCAATCAATTAATTGTGAATAAAAATTAATTTAATTGGGTAAAAGTAGATATCATAAAAAATTTTATATTAAATTTGTAGTACTTATATAAGAGATAAAATTTCCTATAATATTTTTTCATTAAATTTTTTCTTTTACAACAAATACTTACTACCTTTTGATATAATATTTTTATCAGTTATTATATTCAGGTTTTGAAAGGAGTATTAAAATGAGTTTATTAGTTTTCGGACATAAAAATCCAGATACAGATTCAATATGTTCTGCAATTTCATTAGCACATTTAAAAAACAAATTAGGGATAGAAGCAACAGCTTATGCTTTAGGAGACATCAGAAAGGAAGCTAAATACGCCTTAGATTACTTTAAGGTAGATGCACCTGAAATCTTAGATAACGTTAGAATACAAGTTAGAGATTTAAATTATGATAAGGTAGTACCTTTAACTCCAACTTCTTCTATATTAGAAGCCTATAATCTTATGGATGAAAAAAATGTTAAAACATTACCTGTAACTTATGAGGATGGAACTTTTGCTGGTATTATTACCATGAAAGAAATAGCTAAAAACCTTCTTCATCAACATTTTACAACTATACACACATCACTATCAAATATCTGCAAAAACCTTAATGGTAATATCCTTGTAGATTGTGGTGAAGATGTAAAAGGTAGAGTTGTTACTTTATCATTTGGTATGGAAACCCTGATAGAGACTTTAAAAGAAGGGGATATAGCTATTGTTGGCGATAGATATGATAGTATTGAATACGCAATTGATACAAAAGTTAAGCTTTTAATACTTACTAATCATACAAAAATTTCAAAAGACTTACTAGCTCTTGCTAAAATAAATGGAGTGTCTGTTGTTTCTGTTGAAAGTGACAACTACAAAACTTCTAATGTCATAAATCAATGTAGTTTCTTAGATTCTATAGAAGCCACAGATAATTTGATTACATTTAAAGAAGATGACTATATGGATGAAATAAAAGAAATTATGTTAGAAACAAATTTTAGATCTTATCCTATATTAGATGATGACAATAAGTTTTTAGGATTAATTTCAAAAGGGCATCTATTAAATCCATCTAAAAAGAATGTTGTTTTAGTTGACCATAATGAATATGCTCAAAGTGCTGATGGAATTGAACAAGCAAATATAGTTGAAATAGTTGACCATCATAAACTTGGTGGTATTTCTACTGATGTTCCTATGTCTTTTAGAGTTATGCCTGTTGGATGCAATAGTACTATAATTTATCAAATGTATAAAGAAAATAATGTTGAGATACCTTATGAAATAGCTGGTCTTCTTTTATCTGCTATATTATCTGATACATTATTATTTAAATCTCCAACAACTACTGATATGGATAAGAAAGCTTGTGAAGAATTAAGTAAAATAGCAAAAGTAGACATGGAAAAATATGCTATGGATATGTTTAAATGTGGTACTTCTTTAGATGAGTTTACTATAGAACAAATAGTAAATATGGACTTTAAAGAGTTTAACATGAGTGGACATAGAGTTGGTATAGGACAAGTATTTACTTTAGACACAGACTCTATATTTGCTAAGAAGGATGAATTTTTATCTTATATAAATTCAACTGATTATGACAAATTAGTTCTTGCAGTTACAGATATAATAAAAGAAGGTTCTTATTTAATTTACAAAGCAGAAGATAGATTGATTGCTGATGCATTTGGTATTGAAGGAGTTCAAGGAACATTTGCTCCAGGTGTTGTATCTAGAAAGAAACAATTAGTACCTAACTTAACTACTGCAATTAAAAATTTTAAATAATATAAAATCTTTAAACAACACAAAAACTGTTTCAAATTTAAATTTGAAACAGTTTTTTATATTTTTATTAAACCTTTCAATATATTTAATGTCTTTGTTAAAGTACATACTTAGTTACAATATGTCACTTAAAAATTTACTGTTTGAAATTCTTTTATAACAATATTAAATTCCATAAAAAAATACACTATTAGAAAACTCTAATAGTGTATTTTTCTCTTCTTATTATATATTACACTTTAAATTATTCCTTGACTGGTTTAGCTGGTGTAAACTAAACCAGTCTCTCTCAAATATTAAGCACTTTTTTCTTATTATGTTCTTTAGGATTTATTGTCTCTATTATTGTAAACCAAAGTTATGAAATTGTAAATAGAATATATTACCATTATAATGTTTTTTCTTAAATAAAAATATACAAATAACTTTCTTTTCTTAAATAAAATCGCTAAAATAGCTTTAAAAAATGTTAAAATAAATGTTTTCCATCTATCTTCTATATTTATTTTAATATATTATATATTAAAAACTTAATCATAAATAATTTAATATAATTATTTTTCTATAATACTTTAAGATGATGTTCTGATAAGATTACTGGAGTTATTTAGTATAATAAAAATTTAATAGATAATTAAATTTCAGTAAAACAAAGTATAATAGAATAAATTAAAAAGTGAGATGTTATTATATTCTCTAGAAAATATAATAACATCTCACTTTATCTTTAAGTTGTATATATTTTTTCTTTTATCTGTGTCCTAGTTTTTTTCAACGTCTGAGTAATCTACTCCAAAAGTTTCTACAGTTACAGCTTTCATAACTTGCGGAGTCTGTGGCTTGTCCGCTGCTCCTGTTCTAACTGATGCTATTTCATCAACTGTATCCATACCTTCTATAACTCTACCAAAACCTGCATATTGACCATCTAAATGTGGTGAATTTTTATGCATTATAAAAAATTGAGAACCAGCTGAATTAGGTGCCATAGTTCTAGCCATTGATATAACGCCTCTTTCATGCTTTAAATTGTTAGTGAATCCATTTCCACTAAATTCACCTTTTATAGAATGTCCTGGACCACCCATTCCAGTACCATTTGGGCATCCACCTTGTATCATAAATCCTGGTATTACTCTATGAAATGTTATTCCATTATAATATCCATCATCTACTAATGATACAAAATTTTTAACTGTATTTGGTGCTATATTTGGGTACAACTCAATTTTTATTTCTTTTCCATTTTCCATTACTATAGTTACTATAGGATTTTTATTTTCCATGACTTATTACCTTCCTTTTTATTAATTAAATTACACAATTACATTTATTATATTATACTCTAAATTAAACTCTAGCAAGTATATTTTTTCCTATTTCATATCCTTCTTGATATATAGTTTTACAAAACTCATCATCAAAGTTAAGAGTATCTTTAGGTGCAAATTGAGTGTTAGGTCTAACTACTATTATTTTATCTTCATTATATATTTTTTTGATGTCATCTGGTAAATCATAATTATACTTTGTGGATATCAGAATAATTTTATCCACATTATCCACAATTAAAGGCTCAATTAACGCACTCCTAATTAGACCTCCATCCAATTTAAAACCATCATAAATACCATCTTGCACATCCTTCATGAATTGTTCTTTAAATCCAAGAGTAGCATTTGGATTTGATGGTAACAATCCACTATATGAAATGCTTAAAATTGCTTCGTCTTTAGGCATTTTTGACACATTTACAACCTTTTCTGATACTACCTTATTATTAACTTCTACATAGTTAACATAGAAGTTCATTTTCTCTATTTTACTACTATCTAGTTCTCTCAGATTATCTATAGCTGGAGAATTATCCACAGTATTATTTACTATTTTCACATTTCCGTTCTGGATATCTTTTATATTTGTCCACATTTTTTTCAAGTTATCAACATTACCTGTGTATAAATAATATCCATTTATTGCTCCTATTGATGTTCCTGAAATTGAATAAAAATGATTTATTCCATTATCATACAAAGCGTTAACTACCCCTGCTTGGTAAGCTCCCTTTGCTCCTCCACCTTCTAAGCATAGTCCTAGTTTCATAGTTTCATCTCCAAATTGTTTATCTTATATTTATATTTCAAAAAACTTACTAAATGTTTTATATATACTATAATGGTCTTCAACATTACCTAATTCCCTTATAGAATGCATTGCTAAAATTGGACTTCCTACATCCACAGATGGTATATCTACATGAGTAGAGGATATTGGACCTATAGTACTTCCACCCCTCTCATCTGACCTATTTACAAATTCTTGATACTCGACATTAGCTTCCTTACATATATTTTTGTAAACAGCTATAGAATATCCATCACTTGTATATGCTTGACTTGCATTTATCTTTATAACAGGCCCTTTTCCCATAACTGGTTTATTGGTTGGGTCATGTTTTTCTGGAGTATTTGGATGAATAGCATGAGCTAAATCTGATGATATCATGAAAGACGAATAAATAGCCTCAAAAAATCCTTCTCTATGTTTCCCTATTGATAAACATATTCTCTCCAATATATTTAATAGCATATTTGAATCTGCACCTTGTTTAGTAGAACTTCCAACTTCTTCATTGTCAAATACAGCCATTACATTTACACCACTTTGTCCTTTAGCATCAACTAAAGCATTTAAACTAGCATGTACCATTGCAAGATTATCTTGTCTTCCAATAGATATAAATTCCTCATTAGCCCCTATTAAACTTCCTTTTTCAAATTCATATAAGAACAAATCAAAGTCTATTATATCTTCCACTTTTACATTTAAATTAGATGATATTTGTTTTAAAAGAAAGTTATCTTTTTCTAATGTATCATTTAATAATCCAACTAAAGGTAACATATCTTTTTGCTTATTATATGAATGACCATCATTTATGCTTCTATTCAAATGTATAGCTAGATTTGGTATTATACAAATTGGTTTTTTAAAGTCGATAAGTTTTTCCTTTGGCTTAAGTACACTATCTCCTTTTAAGACTACTCTTCCAGCTATACCAAGTGGTCTATCTAACCATGTACTTAATATTGCTCCTCCATAACATTCTGTATTCAGCTTCAAATAAGCTTTCTCAGCTTCTATTTCTGCATTTGGCTTAATACTAAATGTAGGAGAATCTGAATGAGAACCTATTATTCTAAACCCACCTTCTTCTATATTATCTGAGTTAACTACAAAAGCTACTATAGCAGATAAATTTTTAGTCACGTAGTATTTTCCACCTACTCTTAGATTCCATTTCTTATTTAAAGCTAACTCTTCAAATCCATTTTTATCTAAAACTTCTTTAGCACTATCAACTGCGTGAAAAGATGATGGGCTATCGTATATGAAATCTATTAAATTTTTAGCAAAGCTTATACTATCCATTCCTAATTTTCCTCCATTATAAAATATCTAGTGTTGTATATTCTTTATTTATTTTTTTAATTCCTTGCTTATCAAAGGCTATAGTAACATCTGTTCCAGTTATAGACACGACTGTTCCAACCCCAAATTTAGGATGATGTACTTTAGAACCAAGCTTTATATCTTCTGGATTAGTCTCTTTATTTGAATCTTTTATTGTAGCGTTAACATTATCTGCAACTTTAGATTTACTTATAGTATTCATATACTTTTTAGTATATTTATCTAACATATTATAACTTGCTTTAGAATAACTTAATTCTTTTTTCATTTTGTACAATCTTTCTATACATTCTTCTGGTAACTCTTCCATAAATCTTGAAGCTATTGCAACATTTGTTTTACCATATAGCGTTCTTTTTTCAGTTAGTGACATGTATAGCTCTTCTTTAGCTCTAGTTATACCAACATAACAAAGCCTTCTTTCTTCTTCTATTTGAGATTCACTCAGAGACTTTATAGCTCTTGATATAGGAAATAGTCCTTCTTCCATCCCTGTTAAAAATACAACTGGAAACTCCAATCCTTTAGATGTATGAATTGTCATAAGAGAAACTCTATCATTGTCCTCTTCATCATTAGATTCGGATGTAAGTGCTATACTAGTTAAAAATGTCTCTAAATCTTTATTTTCATAAGTATCATCACTACTACTTTCAAACTCTAGTGCTATAGATATAAATTCTCTTAAATTATCAATTCTATCTTGAGCTTCTTCACCTTTACCAGTTAAATCTTTTTCATTTTTATTTTTTATATCCACAAGTTCATCCATATATCCTGTAGTATCTAAAACTTTTTCTATTAACTTACTAACAGGATAGACTTCTTTTATAGTTCTAAGTGTACCTATAATATCAACAAATCCACTTATACTTGCTCTAGCTTTTGTAGATATATCGGAGTTTGTTTCTATATCAATTAAAACTGAATATATACTCTCTTGTTTCAGATTGGCTCTGTCTTCAATTTTTTCTATAGTTCTAAGCCCTATACCTCTTCTAGGAACGTTTATAATTCTTTTTATAGATATGTCATCCTGTGGATTTTGAATAACTCTTAAATACGCTACTAAGTCCTTTATTTCTTTTCTCTCATAAAACTTTGTACCACCATATATATTATATGGTATTTGACTTCTGTTTAAAGCGTCTTCTACAGGTCTTGCTTGTGCATTTGCTCTATAAAGTACTGCAAAATCTTTGTATGGTCTATTCTCTTTTCTAGCTATTTGTGCAATTGAGTCAGCTATAAAATCAGCTTCTTCTATTTCACTACCAGTTAGTTGTATCTTTATAAGTTCTCCTTCTTTCTTTTCACTCCAAAGTTTCTTTCTTTTTCTTTCTATGTTATTTGATATAACTTTGTTAGCTGCATCTAATATTACTTGTGTTGATCTATAATTTTGTTCTAGTTTCACAACATGTACATTATCATAATCTTTCTCAAATTCAAGTATATTTCTTATATCTGCGCCTCTCCATCCATAAATACTTTGGTCATCATCTCCAACAACACAGATATTTTGATGTTCTCTAGCTAATAATTTTATTAGCTCATATTGAGCTTTACTCGTATCCTGATACTCATCTACCATTATGTATCTAAATCTACTTCTGTAATAAGCTAATACTTCATCATTAGCCTTAAAAAGTTCTACAGTTTTAAGTATTAAATCGTCAAAATCAAGTGCACTATTTCTCTTTAAACGGTCTTGATATAATGCATAAATATCTGCAATTTTAACCATTCTATTATCCGACATATTCATATCTTTAAACTGCTTTGGCGTATAAAGCTTATCTTTTGCTCCTGAAATAGCACTTATAACGGCCTTTGGTTCAAATACTTTATCACTTAAATTTAATTCTTTAAGGCAATCTTTGACTAAGGTTACTTGGTCTGCAGCATCATAAATTACAAAACTTCTATTGTAACCAATTTTATTTATATCTTTTCTAAGTATACGAACACAACAAGAATGGAATGTACTTATCCACATTTCCTTAGTTTCCGAACCTATATTTTGTTCGACTCTTTCTCTCATTTCATTTGCAGCTTTATTTGTAAATGTTATAGCTAATATACTAGGTGCTTGTACACCTTTATCTTCCATAAGGTATGCTATTCTTGTTGTTAGTACCTTAGTTTTACCTGAGCCAGCACCAGCTAATATAAGTACTGGACCCTCAGTTTTTTCTACTGCTTCTCTTTGAGCAGGATTTAATGTATCTAAATTCATATTTCTCCTCCTGTTAACAGCCATAAATATATTTTAATCTAAAATATGAATTACTTCAAATTATAATTATGTATTATATTAATAGATTATTGTCAAATTTTAACAATTAGATAACACTTACTTATAAAATTTATTTTTATATCTATAAAAAAATAACCTTATGATTTGGGGAATCATAAGGCACCTTTAAGGGGTCTAGGTTAAGGGTTATTATATATAAATCTATTTTTTTAAAATAGGTTTAGGGCTTAATTATTTATTTGTACTAAGTCTCTTTCTTTCCAGTACTTATACAAATCTTCTTCTTTCTTAAATAAAGGTAAATTCATATTTTTATGTACCTTTACTAACCATGGAGATTCTAATCCAGCTTGTATAATATTGTTCTCATTTACAAATACACTTTCTGCATTTCCTTCATCAATTAAAATCCCCTTATCCAGTACATATATATAATCGCATATTTCATACATTAAATTCATATCATGACTGGATATTACTATTTTTATATTATTTTTATCTAATCCCTTTATTATATCTACAATAGACCTAGTGCTTACTGGGTCTAATCCAGCTGTAGGTTCATCAAGCAATATAATTTCATTTTCCATTGCTATAACTGATGCAATTGCTACTCTTTTTTTCTGACCATAACTTAAGAAGTGTACTGGCCTATCTATAAAATCTATTCCATTAACAGCTATCAAAGCTTTGTTTATTCTCTCTTTAATAATTTTTTCATCCATCCCAATGTTTCTCATCGCAAATGCTATATCATCATATACTTTTGAGTAAAATATTTGTTTTTCTGGGTCTTGAAAAACAATCCCTACATTCTTTCTAAGATTATACAAACTCTTCTTATCATACTTTAACTTTTCTTCTTTGAAAAGTATTTCTCCAGATGTAGGCTTTAATATTCCCATTAAATTCATAAATAAAGTTGACTTTCCTGAACCATTTGAGCCTATTATACCTATAACATTTCCCTTTGAGAAATCCATATTAATGTTCAATAATGCACTAGCATTTTTTTCATATTGATATGTTAAATTATTTATTTTAAACATCATTATCCCCTACTATGTGAAATTTACCATCATACAATTTTATGTCTAATGATATACACATATCATCATACCTTGTCATAAGCCTTTTGTACAGCATACTTCCAAGAATCCCTAAAGATTTATATGAAGTTTTTAAATTTATGTACCCAAATCTTAGTTCTTGTGATTTATATATCTCTGAAAATTCTTCTAAAAATATAAATATAAATCTATATATTAACATTGATAATTCAACAAAGGTGTCTGGTAAATGCAATTTTTTGAAGAAAAATATTAACTGATTAAAAGGTGTTGTAAGTATACAAAAATACACACAAGTTAAACAAGACATAGCTCTAAATAACACATGAATAGACATGTCAATAGATGCCTTTGATATTCCTATATAAAAACTAAAAAATTGAAAACTATATAGTAAATCTACTTTATTAAAAGATATATTTACAAGAGTTATACCTATACTAAGAAATAAAAAATACATTGGTATTTGAAGTAATTTCAAATAATTTTTTAAATCTATCCCTGCTACACAAACAACTAAAATACTCATTAAAATCATAATTCCACTTAAGATAAATACATTTTTTATTACCATAGAAGCAATTAGAAAAATTGCTCCTATGGCTACTTTTTTATTTGGATTTACTTTACTCAATCTATTTGTATATGCATATTTATCAATTATAAGCATAATTAACTTCTCTTTCCTTTTTGAATACCTAATATGTATCCTATTACACCTGCACCTAAAGCTGCTTGTGCAGAGAATAATAAACTCTCTATTTCTCCACTTGGTGGCTCATATGGGCTACTAAACCAAGGCTCATAATTTGGATTTATCTTAGTAATTTCACTTTCAGCTTGACCATCTGCTCCTCCATATTCAGCACCTGAATTTACAAGTAATGGGAATATAATAAGAGCTACTACTAATAAAAGTAATAATATGTTAGTTTTTGTTTTAGCACTCATTAGCTTTAACTCCTTTATCATTATTTTCTAGTATGCTTTTTTCTCCATTTTCTGTAATTAAATTATATACAATTACAGTAAGGATACCTTCTGCTATTGCTATTGGTATTTGAGTCATAAAGAAAATTCCTAAGAATTTAATTGCTGAAGCCATCACTCCACCAGATGGGTCTGGAAAAGCCAGTGCTAATTGTATTGAAGTTATTGTATATGTGGCTAAGTCTCCTATTGCTGCTGCAAGAAATACTGGTATAGCATTATTTCCATCTTTTTTCTTTAATGCTTTAAATATTAAAAATGATATAATTGGCCCTATTATAGCCATTGAAAAAGCATTAGCTCCTAAAGTAGTTATTCCACCATGTGCTAGTAATAATGCTTGGAATATTAAAACTATAGTTCCAAGAACAAACATTACACTTGGTCCAAACATTATTGCTCCAAGACCTACTCCAGTAGGATGTGAACAACTTCCTGTTACTGAAGGTATTTTTAATGCTGATAATACAAAGACAAATGCTCCACATAGAGCTAATAAAACTTTCTTCTTAGGGTCTTGCTTTACTATTTTACCTATTGATTTTAATCCCACTAAGAAAAATGGTATAAATATAACTCCCCATGCTATAGACCATTTTACTGGTAAGTAACCTTCCATTATATGCATTGCATTTGATGTAACTGGAGTTAAAATTATTAACATAAGTGCAGCTATAACCCCTAATTTGATATTTTGTTTCATTTGAGTATCCCCTCTCTCCCTTTCTAATAATTAAAATATGAATAATACATGTATCCCTCATTATAGCAAAATAAAAAAGCCTAACTCGATGGCTAGGCTTCTAATTTTCGACAATCTAAATACAAACACATAAAATAAACATATCTGTATAATTATTATAAGAAACTTTCTCCATCCCCGAAGAAATCACTTTAATATTTTAGGCAGGTCTCCTGACTTAGCTTCATCCTACTCCTCTTCCTTCCCATGAAATATAAAAACATATTATCATAGTGGCTAACAAAAGTTTCGTCTGCATCACAGTAGCGGGGGCTGTAAAGGAATTTAACCTTCTTCCCTATTAATCTTGCTTAAAGAACCTATAATATTATATATTTAATTTTTAATATTACTTTATTTTTAATTCATTTTCTATATAAATCATTGTATACCTTTTCTGTGAAAATTTCTACATTTTTTACAAATTTTATTCATTTTTATATTTTTATGTATATAAATTCTTTTTTATAAATCTATTAATTCCTAATTATTTTCTTTAAATACATTGAAACTACATCAGAAAATCTAGTTATATCTCTTGAATATATAAAATCATTTCCATAGATTAATCTTTCAGCTTCAAGTTCTGATTCTTTGCCTGTAAATACTCCTAATACTAATATATCTTGTTTCCTAGCTTTTCTTACTTCATTAGCTGTGTCTCTTAAACCAACAACACCTCTATAAGCTTTTTCACCTCTTAAAGTTCTCTCACTGTTTTTTCCTATCTTTACATCATTTGGTCTTCCATCACTAAGGACTATCAAAATTTTATTTTCTTCATCTCTATTTATCAAACCACTACATATAGATTTTATAGCTAAACCATCTCTATTGTTACCAGCGCAGAAGTATTCAAAGATGTTTTCACTATTTTTAATACTGTCATCATAATCCTTAAATCTTTTTAATATCGTATAATCTAAGAAACTAGAAAAACCCATAACTCTATTTGGTATTCCAACTTCCGTCAAAGCATTTGCAATTATGTAAGCTTGAATTGCTACATTTCCTTGGTTTCTACTTTGAGAACCACTTGCATCCAACAATATATCAATAACATATTTTCCTTTTTCATTTTCTATATCTTTATAAAATATTTTATTATTATTACTCCTTCCAACTCTCCAGGCTCTATTTGCTAATATAGTACCACAATCAGAATATACTCTATTTTTAGTATTTTCTTCTACTAAAATCCTAGAAAGGCTTTCTTTTAATCGCTTTATTTGTTGTCTATACATCCTAGCATGTTCTCTAAATTTGCCTAAATTATTTTCTTTTTGTCTTGTCACATATTTTAGCTGAAAAACGTTATTACATTCACTTCTAAGAACACCATCTGTGAAGTGAATTCTACATCCTTCATGTACGTTTCTACAATTTTGTGTTTCAAGCTTTTTAATTTCACCCTTACTTAAATAAGTTTTCCCATAGTAATGTTCTATTTTAGTGTATATTTTATTTACAGTCTCTTCATCAACATATATAACTCTATCTGCTGAATTGTTAGCTTGAGAATTGTCAAAGTCTCCTACTCCCTCTATAAGCATTGATGAGGAGATTGAATCTATATCACTTTCAACGATATTTTCATCTTCATCGCTATATAGTTCTTCATACATAAAATCAGCAAACGTATCAAAGTTTACTTCAACATTTTTTACATTGTTTTCATCATATGTAGAATTATTTTCTTCACTATTCAATATATATTCAAAATAAGTTAAATATATAACATCTAATGCCTTTAAAATCTCCATAATATCCTGATTTGTATCTATAAGCCTTATATCATTTACTATTCTTTTAGTTATACTATCTAATGCTGGATGTTTATCCATGCTATAAAGTACAAATGCATATTTAATCTTGTCCATCATATTGTTATTGTATATCTTGGTAAAACGTGAAACAATATCTTTATATGCTCTTTTTCTAATATCTTCTATTCCAGGTCTATCTTTAATAGCTTTTTCTTCAACAATTGTATTTAGTATAACTTGAATTAGACCTAATATAACATCCTTATCATATCCTTTTCGTATTCTATTTGTGAGGTATTTTTTAACTATATCCCAGTCTACATATTTTCTTCTAGCTCCTGCAATTATTGCAAAGTATAGACCTATTTCCTTTGAAGAATAATCTTTTTCTGATATATCTATACTTTCGTTATAATCACCAGCTATTGTCCAAGATAAGTTATTTGCTCTATTTTCAAATTCATAATCATCATATATCCATTTCATAATCTCACCTATATTAAATATGACTTATTGGAAATATATCTGCACTCTCCCATTTATTAGGTATTCTTGTTTTAATTACATCTCCAACCATTTCTTTTTCATATATATCAAAAGTCTTTCCTGTAAGCCCCATATTAATTGCAAGAGTTGGCTTTAATCCTCTTCTTATAGTTTTAAGAGATGCCATAAGACCTCTTAAATCAATAGCTTTACTAGATATTTCACCATTTTGAGATTTTAATTGTAAATCTAAAAATATCCCTGCAAATTGTGCTAATTTTTCTTCATCAGCATCTGAAAATTCATTTTTCAAAATCATCATTAACTTCTCCTCTTCTACAGGAGGAATATCTATTACCATAAACCTAGAAACTAGAGCTTCATTAAGTTCCTTTGTTCCCGCATACTCATAATTCATAGTTCCAATAAATCTTGTTGCTGGGTGCAGATTAACTCTCTCATAACCTGGTACATCAATCACTCGACGATAATCTAAGGCTGAATGAACTACAACTATGGCATCATTTTTTGCCATATTAATTTCATCAAATATTCCAAATCCTCCATTAACAGCACACTCATAAACTGAACCCCTTCTAAGTTTAACTTCATTATCTATAAATGTATCTGTACCTATAAGTGTTGAACTATCTGTATTTATATGAAACGAGGTATTCCATTGGGGTCTATTAAATATCTCGCCTAAATTATCAGCAAGTAAATTTTTCCCTGTTGCCTTTGGCCCTGACAATAAAATATTTTCTTCTTCTAAAATAGCTGTTATACACATAGATAATATCTCTTTCCCATAAAAATAAGTTTTAGATTTTGTTACTCTGTATTCTAAATCTTTTTCTAAGCCATAATAATTTCTGAAATGCAATACATCTTCAATAAGTTTCTCATCTACCCCTTGTATCCTTAAGTTATCTATTATATCCATATCCTTACCCCTTTTATATAAAATAGTATTTGTTTTATTTCTTAACACCATTTTAGCACAAAAGGATATAGCCTAAAATTAATTTTATAAATTAATAACAGCCCTTTCTGTATTCTACAAAAAGGGCTGTCCATATATATTTTTATAATCTTATTCTATTGTGTTTTTTATGTATATGTGACTTAATAGCAAAACCAACAATAATTATAGCTATTGGTATAATTAGAACCATAAATTTATAATCATTATAATGTGACATTATTTTTACCCAACTCTCTGAAAAAATATACCCAATACTAATTAACGAAGTATTCCATATGGTGATACCCACAATAGAGGATACAATAAAAGTTATAATATTCTGACCTGCAATACCTGCTATAAAAGATATGTATGTTCTACATAGAGGAATTAATCTACATACACAAACAGAAATAGAAGAGTATTTGTTAAAATAATCTTGTGATGTAAAAATTCCCTTTTTTGCCTTTGGACATATCTCTACTATCTTATTTATGATAGGTTTTCCTCCCCAATTACCTATTGTATAACAAAATATTGAACCAAGTATACCTGCAACTATACTTAAAATTAAAATAGTTAGAAAACCAAAATGATTTCTTGCTGCAATAGCACCACAAAGTGGCAAAACTACTTCACTAGGTAATGGAAAACAAGCATACTCAATCATAATTAATACAAATACAGATATTAATCCATATTGTAAAATAAAACTATTGATTACAGACACCCACTTATCTATCTCCTTTCTTATTTAAAAGTACATACCTATAAAACCTCACATCCTACATTATAAGAATTAATTTATAAAAAACTCTTTAAAATATTATATGTGTTTATATAAAGCATTTATAACAGACTTATGTTTTTTTAATAAGAAATTTGAAAATAAGAAACTTGACAACAAAAAATAAAAAAAATTACGTGGCTACGTCCTACTCTCCCAGGCAGTTTCCCACCAAGTACCATCAGCGCTAGAGAGCTTAACTTCTGTGTTCGGAATGGGAACAGGTGTATCCTCTCTGCTATTGTA
>NZ_JACVWH010000015.1:0-72949 GCF_020658495.1 Clostridioides sp. ES-S-0048-02 | reverse complement strand
TCTTTACCATTATGCTTTAATATACTATTCAACTATTTAATTTCTTAAATTGCATTTAGATTTATTTTAGTAGTAGATAAATTAAATTTAAATATTAGACAAAAAGGTGATAGATAATTTCTATCACTTTTTTAATATATTCTACTTCAAAAATAATTTTTTATTAGTTAAAAAAATTATATAAAATTATAGTAGAAGTTGTAACAATAAAGCGAACGAAAAGCATCATACTAAAACATAAGAAATGTTATAATTATATTGTATGTTTCATAAATATACATTAAAAACACCCCTTTTATAGGAGTGCTTATTTTTTGAAATTTATTAATGTATAAACTATCAATAACATTACTCAAGACACCTTAAAATTAATTTAACAGAAATAGTTGACAGATAAATTGAATTAATATACTATTGTATTAAGTTATTAATACAATAGAACAATGAGGTGGTAATGAATGAAATCCAAAGAATACAATATTACAAAAGGGTTGTTTGTAGTGTATATAATTCTTTTGACATGGATAATACTATTTAAGATGCAATTTGATATTTCATCACTTGAAACTATGAATCTTAGAAATATAAACTTAGTACCTTTCGCTGGCTCACTTATAGTTAATAATAGAGTAGATATATCAGAGATTATATTAAATGTAGCTATATTTGTACCATTTGGCATATATTTGTGTATACTAAAAGAAGAATTTAGCTTTATAAAAAAGATTGTACCTATTTTTATAATTAGTTTGGTATTTGAAACACTTCAATATATATTTGCAATAGGTGCAAGTGATATAACCGATTTGATAGGGAATACACTAGGAGGAATTATAGGAATAGTTGTTTTTATGTTATTGTCAAAAATATTTAAGCATAAGACAATGAAAATTATTAATGTATTGGCATTGATTGTAACAGCTATTGTGGTATTATTTTTAGGCTTACTTATTATTGAAAACTTATAGAAATAAGTGCACAGACTTAGCTTAAAATAGACAGTAAAATACAATTACATATAAATTTACTTAAACATGAAAAGCATCTATATAAAGGTGCTTTCCTAAAGTATTAAAGAATTATTACATCCTGAAACTTTTGTATATTTAATTTTTGATTTTTATTTGTTCTTCTAATAAATCTAATGCACAATTCACACAAACTTTAATTTCTGTTTAACAAGAAATTAAACTCTGAATGATATAAATATATTTCAATTGTTTTTTATTAGCAATTTATTAAATGTAGATAAAACTAAAAAGGGTTTTCTAGAAAATAATGTCTATCTAATTATACTTACTTACCAATACCATTACTTGATGCAAACAAGATTCTACTACATTTTCTCCGTACTCTAGTATAAAATCATCTAACTGTGTATCTATAAAATCACAATAATCATATGAACTACCAATATAAGCAGTCAACATATGAGTACATTTATCCATTTTATCTATAAACATATATATTATTATCCCCCTAAAAAACTTTCATAAAAACAAAAAGAACAATATCCTTTTGGCAACTGGCTGACATAACTTATAAGATATTTTACAAGTCTTAGTCCCTATAGCTTTGCGTCACTAAATTTCTCTAGTTTTGCCTATTTAGTTTTATTCTACAATTTAATAATACAATGTAATTAGTTATTATTCAACATATGTGTTTGAAAATTGAATAAATTTATGAATATGAATAGTATTTTTTATATATAAAAACAAACTAAAACAGTAGAATATATGGAAAATTTTAACTGTAGTATTGATACAACGAGTTGATATGTAGAAATTCTATGTTTTAGGCAATTTTGCGAGTATATCGTATTCACAGGTGATGCTGATAAAATCAGACATAAGGTCATTAAAAACTATATCAATGTTTCTGTGGTGTTGATATAGAGTGTGAGGATACAACGAAATAAAGATGGAGAATCAAAGGAGTACTGTGAAAATGGTACTCCTTTTCTCGGAGGATTTCAGAGCGCAGGGTACAAAAACTTTGTAAAGAAAATGAATACCAAGTATTATACATTTTAGTCGTATCTGGTGGATATAAAAAGAAGCAGAAAAACCGAAAGATAATCGTAAAAAGTTGTAGAGTTAGGAAATTCTTAATAATTTCTTATGCAGGAAATCATAAATAGTAAAGATTCTTTTGATACAATAATAAAATATCTTGTATATGCGCGAAAGGAGGAAAAAAGTTATGAATGATAAAATTCTTGTAGTAGATGATGAACATGATATAGCGGACTTAATAGAGGTCTATCTGCAAAATGAAAACTATATCGTATTTAAGTATTATTCAGCTAAGGAAGCTCTTGCTTGTATAGAAAATACAGAGCTTGACCTTGCTATTTTGGATATTATGATGCCTGATGTAAATGGATTTGATATTTGTCGAAAAATACGTGAGAAGTACAATTTTCCAGTTATTATGCTAACTGCAAAAGATGAGGAAACTGACAAAATCACAGGATTAACTTTAGGAGCTGACGATTATGTCACAAAACCTTTTCGTCCCCTTGAATTAATTGCTAGAGTAAAGGCACAGCTGCGTAGATATAAAAAATACAATCCTATACAAGAAGAATCTGATACAAGTTCTGTTTTATGTTATTTAGGTTTAGAAATTAATACTAAGACATATGATTGTCTAATTGACGGAAATCCTATTTCACTTACACCAACGGAGTATTCCATACTTTGTATTTTGCTACAGAACAAGGGAACTGTTGTTAGTTCAGAGGAATTATTTTATAAAATATGGCAAGATGAGTATTATAGCAAAAGTAACAATACAATCACTGTTTATATACGACATTTGCGTGAAAAAATGGGTGATACTATTGAAAAACCTAAATATATCAAAACTATATGGGGAGTCGGTTATAAAATTTAACTACAACTCACTATGAGGAGAGGAAAAATTACGCTATGAATAAAAAAAAGAAACATTTAAAAATAATTAGTTGTGTATTATTCATACTTTATTTAATTTTATTAGTATGGATTATATTGTTTAAACTACAATTCAGAATAAGCGATATAGGTTACACAAGGAGTATCAACTTGATTCCATTTCATTACTCTACTTCTGTTGGAGAACAGTTTCATTTTGAGGAAGTGAGAGATAATATTTTAATTTTTATTCCTTTCGGAGTTTTACTTTCCATGTTGTCATCAAGAATGAAACTACAAAATAAAGTTCTTATTATTTTTGGAAGCAGTTTTATCCTTGAAATGATTCAGTATATTCTTGCTATCGGAAGTACAGATATTACAGACTTAATCACCAATATGTTTGGTGGAATAATTGGTATTGGTCTATATGCATTACTGCTGAAAATACTAAAAGATAAGCAAAAAACAGATATAGTAATTTCAACTCTAGCTGGAATCTTTGCAGTTCTTTTTTTAGCACTGATGACAGTTCTTCTGTTATCCAATTAATAAATGTATAGATATGGAGGTGATAGCAATGACAAATATTGGTACAGAAAAGAAATTACGTATGAAACTATTTATAAGCTTAATTATATATACCTTAGCTGGGTATATTTTGGTAATATTATTCGATTATGAATTCAGTAGATTTTCAAACACATTTTTTCCGTGGCTACATCTTAGAATTGACTTAATTTATTTTCTATATTTGATTATAGGTTTTTTCTGTATTTTTTATCATTACTGGAAAAAACCATGGGGATATTTGCAGGAAGTCATGAATGCCACTAAAGTAATATATCAACTAAATGACAGCACCATTGAATTATCTGAACCACTCAAAGATATGGAAAAGCAGATGAACCAAATAAAAATGGCTGTTCTACTTAGCCAGCAAGCTGTAAAAGAAGCTGAAAACAAAAAGAATGAATTAGTCATGTATTTAGCTCATGATATTCGCACACCTCTTACCTCTGTAATAGGTTATTTAAGTCTGCTGGATGAAGCACCTGACATGCCTATAGAACAGAAAGCAAAATATGTTGGAATTGCTTTGAAGAAGTCTATGCGTCTGGAAAAGCTCATTGATGAATTTTTTGAAATCACAAGGTACAATACACAGCAAATTCAACTAACAAAAACAAATGTAGATTTATACTATATGTTTGTGCAACTCATTGATGAGTTTTATCCTGTATTATCTGCTAAAGGAAATTCTGTTATACTCAACGCAAATGAGAATTTGATGGTTTATGCTGATTCTGAGAAACTAGCTAGAGTGTTTAACAACATGCTCAAAAATGCTGTTGCATACAGTTATCCTAATACAGAAATTCTTATTTACGTTCAAAAGGAACAGGATAAGATTAAAATTAAATTTGAAAACCAAGGACATACTATTCCACCAGAACAATTATCTACAATTTTTGAAAAATTTAACCGTTTAGATGATGCTCGTAAATCGGACAGTGGTGGTGCAGGTCTTGGGCTTTCTATTGCCAATGAAATTATTCTTTTACATGGTGGAGAAATTTTGGCTCAAAGTGAAAATGATAGGATTATTTTTACTGTATTACTTCCAATTCAGTCTTAGGAAAACATTAATTGGATATTAGGATTTTCTTAGGAATTTATCCTGTTAATATTAAAGTTTAAAACGTCCTTGTTTAGTAAAATAAAACTGAACAAGGACGTTTGTCTTTGTATTATAAAAAAGGAGAAAAGACATGGAATTAACAATTACAAATCTTAAAAAAAATTTTAAGAATAAAACCGCAGTTGATGATGTTTGTTTAAATCTTACACCTGGTGTGTGGGGGCTTCTTGGAGCTAATGGTGCTGGTAAGACTACGCTTATGAAAATGATTGCGAATATTCTAAAACCAACTAGTGGAAAAATTGTTTTTGATGGTAAGGATATTCATTCAATGGGAGAAGAATACAGAAATCTATTCGGTTTCTTACCACAGGATTTTGGTTTCTTTCAAGATTTTACAGTAAAGGACTATTTGGAGTATGTGTCTGCATTAAAGGACGTTCCTGCTAGAGAAACAAGAAAAAAGATTGACAGTCTGCTGCATACACTTACCTTGACTGATGTCAAAAATAAAAAAATTATCAAGTTATCTGGTGGAATGAAACGTCGAGTGGGAATTGCACAAGCAATGTTAAATGACCCGAAACTTCTAATAATGGATGAACCAACAGCTGGACTTGACCCTGGAGAGCGAGTTCGTTTCCGAAACTTTATTTCAGAGTTCTCTCATGACAGGATTGTCCTTATTTCAACTCATATCGTATCTGATATTGAGTATATTGCTACTCAAAATGCCATTATGAAATCAGGAAGAATTCTTGATGTAGGGACAACAGATGAATTGGTCAAACAAGTTACAGGTAAAGTTTGGAATTGTATCATACCTGCTGAAAAGATGCCTATGTATGAAATGCAGCTTCGTATTATTAATCAACGTAGTGAAGGTAATAATCAGGTATCAGTTCGTTATTTGGCAGATGAAGCCAAAACAAGTGACTCAATAATGGCTTCGCCCCGTTTGGAGGACTTATATTTATGGTTATTTCCGCAAGAGGAAATAAGTGAGGAGGGAAAGTAAATGATTCGTATTTATCGTCTTGAAATAAAACGTGTGTTGAAATCACGTCGTTCTATCATTTTATTACTTATTTCACTATTCATGTCTGTTGTGATGGCTTGGCTTCCGGTATTGTATGAGGACATCAATCAATATGATAAAAACGGCAACAAGGTAGCAGAATTAAATGGTCTGGAAGCAATTGCCTATAAAAAATCACTTCGCTCGGAAAATAATGGAGAAGTTACTATGGAAAAACTCAAAGAAGCTTTGAATATCTATCAAAGTGCAGTTTTGCCATATGGAGAAGACAGCCTTAGTAGTGGTGAATTCCCTACAGATATTTATATAAAAAAGGTATTTCCCATTCAATCTCTATTGGCAAGACTGCCAGAAGCCTATTCTAATCCAAAGACTGGTCAGGGAATAAGCTTAATGGATATTTCTCCTGATAAATTAGATGGTTTTTATGAGCAGACTACGCAACATCTTAAAGATATCATGCAGATGGAGCAAAAGAAATATCCAACCGCACAGAAACATGCGATACAAAAATATGTAGAAGTAAATACGCCTTTTCAGCTTTATACTGGATATTCAAGAGATGCATTTGATTATATTATTCTATTTATTTTTTTCCTAGTCATTCTTTGTACAGCGGCTGTGACCCCTACGTTTTCTAATGAATACCAAACGGGTTCAGATAGTATTTTGCGCTGTACAAAGCATGGACATTCTCGATTGGCAATTGCAAAGATTATGGCTGCACTTACTATTTTTACTGTAGCATTTGTCATATGTATTTCAATTCATTTGACAATTTCAAATCTAGCATTTGGAACTGAGTGTATGAAAACATCTATGTAGATGCTATTTTCAGTTATCAGTCTGCCTGCACTTAATTTAGGGCAGCTTCAGATTACTTTGGCAATAGGAGGGCTTATTTCACTGCTGGCAACTGTCAGTTTCACACTGTTTTTATCAGCTAAATGCAAGGATTCACTCTCTGTTATCCTAATTGCTATTGTAACATGTTTACTTCCAATATTTACGTATTCGGCTGGAGCCAATTGGCTTACTTTTATCTTACCATCAGCAGGAATAGGTGTGCAAAATAGTTTACTGTACCAATTGACTAGATTTAATTATCTGCATATTGGACAGGCAAGCATCTGGTCACCCTATGTCATAATAGTGGCATCAATAATTGAAATTCCTGTATTTCTTCTTCTTGCTATACGGGCTTATAACAAACATCAGGTTATATAAATCAACATTCTGTGAACAACTGTTTAGTAGTTAAAAACCTTTGTTTAGGAATAGAAATGTTTCATCTTAAATATAGGTGTTAGTAAAATGGTGGCTCTGAAATAAAATCAAAGTAGCCATTTTCTAATGTGTATTTAAAACATATTATCAATGATACAAAAATTAATCGAAAATGAATAGTTCCTCAATTGGTACATCTACTATTCTTGATATATCTATTGCTGATTTTAGATATGTATTAATTATTTTAATATAAATATTAATTATTTTAATATATATATTGACTTTATTAATTTTTTGATTTATATTATAAACATTAGATAGAAAGAAGGTGATGTGATGTATCAAGTTATCAGCCGCTGTCCTGTATGTGGAAGAAAACTTAAAGTTGTCAAGCTACAATGTGAAAACTGTGATACAGTGATTGAAAATGATTTCTGCCTCAGTGCATTTGACTATCTATCTGCAGATGATTTATTCTTTGCAGAAACATTTTTAAAATGTCGTGGTAATATAAAAGAAGTGGAAAAAGAACTAAAGATTTCTTATCCAACTGTTCGTTCTAGGTTAGATGATATTATCCAAAAACTAGACGGAAAATCTAATGTGATATCTTCTTCTGATTCACATAAAAAGGAGATTTTAGATGCACTGGAAAAAGGAGAAATCACTCCAGCAGAGGCATTAGAACAAATAAAAGAAAATAAATGAAGCTCTATCTCTATTTCTGACAGTAGTCAGGAGTAGTGACCAAAATATGAGGCTATTTCTGTTGGAATGGATACAGAAGAGCAGAAATGAGGAAAATAATATGGATGAAAAAATGAGGATTTTAACAATGGTAGAGGAGGGAAAGCTTTCTGCCAAAGAGGCAATTGACTTGATTGATGCATTAGATAAAACTACATCTCAAGAGGAGTATACGAATTATTCAGAAGACTTTGATAGTCAAGCTTTTACTAAACAAAGCAGTACTTCATATGAAAATAAGATGTTGAAGATTATTGTGGACACTCCAGATGGTGATAAAGTAAATGTGCAACTTCCTGTAAAGATTATACGTCAAGTGTTGAAAATGACAGGTAAGTTGCCAATTAAGAGTGAAGATTTGCAAGGTATAGACCTAGATGCTCTTACTACCTCTATTCTTGAATGTCTGGATAATGAAACACTTGGCAATATCATAGAGGTTGACTCTGCTGATGGCACTACAGTTAAAGTTTTTATAAAATAATACTAGGAGAATAGGTTTATGCGCATTATTGTCCGCTCAAAAGAAACAAATTTGTGGCTACCCATACCATTGTTTCTAGCAAATACTGCAGTTCTTTTGTTGCCAGAATCGGTTATTGAAGAGATTAAAAAATCACTTCCAGAGCCATATCAGGAAGTCATTACCAAAAAATTTCTGCAGGAACTCGTTCGAGAGTGTCAGTCTGTTCTTAAGCAGTACAAGGGACTTGAGATTGTTCATGTGGAAACTCAGGATGGCACTTTTGTATCCATTCGCTTATAAAGTAGTGTTTATTTTGTATATTACTATTATTTAGAGAACTTACATTTACTGAGAACACTTATATTTATTGACTTAAAAATGACGAAAACATGTCCGTTTTTTACAATATTTTTTTCTAGTACTAATGTTATAATCTATTTACTAATGTTGATGGAGGTAACTTATGAAATATGCAGGTTGTTTATTTGCAGTAAAAGATATTCAAATTGCTCGTAAATTCTATGAAGAATTATTTGATTTAAAAGTTATTGTTGACTATGGAAAAAACATTGTATTTGAGAGTGGATTGTCATTGCAACAAGATTTTGATTGGTTGACAGGAATCTCGAAAGAAGATATGAAAGACAAAGAGAATAATTGTGAAATATTCTTTGAAGCAGAGTCTTTTGAAGAGTTTATATCAAAACTAAATAAAAGAAGTGATGTTACTTTACTTCGTGATGTGGAAGAAGCACCATGGGGGCAAAAGGTAGTTCGAATTTATGACTTGGATAATCATTTAATTGAAATAGGTGAGTCTATGAAATCAGTAGTTAATAGATTCCAAGAACAAGGTATGAATCTTACAGAAGTGGCGACGAGAATGGATATAACTATTGATGATGTTAATCAAATTTTACAAGGCTAAATTATGGCTGATTAAGTAAATCTCAATATCAAACTAAGTAATTCTAAATATCAAAATATAAAACAGTAAATTCTCATGATTTGCTGTTTTTTATATGCATAATTAAAAAAATGATATGATAATCATTAAAAATACCTAAACTAGGAAAAAAGAAGGCTACCAAATAATGCTTTATAATTGTTTATATTACAGTCAATTTTATTTTTAAGTAACGATTATATACAATCTAATATTAATTATGATACTTAATAAAATAATCTATGAATAGTAAAACAGAGCTTATTTGGACACTATATTTAGTAGTATATTAAAATAAGCTCTTTATAGTACATATTATAAATATTTAGTTCTCATAAGTCTGAACTATTAGACCTATAATTCTCACGAGTTTAACTATAAGACCTACAAATAGAAGTTTAATCACGCTGAAATAACTGAATAACTCCCTCTAAATGGTTATACATTGATGTATAACCCAAATTAGCATCTTTACTATCAAAAGCCATCATTATCTCATTGTGATGACTAATCATATCTTGTAGTGAATTTCTATATTTAAAGCCAAAGTGTTGATTAGAAGACACAGTTTTAGGTATTAATTCATAATACTTTATAAAAATTGGATTATGAGAAGCTAAAATTATTTCTTTGTGAAATTGCAGGTCAGCATCATAACATTCTTCTATTAAGCCTTGTGAAACTTTGTCTAGTTCTTCTACAGATTTCAAGTAAGCATATCTTATTCTCTGAAGTTCTTCAGAAGTAGCATTTAAAATGGCTAACTTAGTAGCTTCACTTTCTATAAGTTGTCTTGCTCTTAAAGATTCAACGTAAAATTCTTGTATATTATGATTTTTATAAACTTCATTATCAGAAAAAAGGTCAACTTTTTTAAATCCTTCAACTATGGGGCTTGAATAGGGAATAGACCTAAGTATTCCTTCTTTACAAAGTTTGTCTATAGCATTCCTTACAGGAATTCTACTTATATTAAATAGTTCAGCAATCTTTCTTTCACTTGGCAATTTACTATTAATTTTAAAATTTCCATTTAGAATATTTACTTTAATATAATCAATAATTTGTTCAGTGGCACTTAAATTTGTCATAAAAACTCCTAAACATATAATTTTTTATGAGTGTATTATATCACAATTAAGAGGTAAATTTAATTTTTTATAGTATGTATAAGATAATATGGAAGCAATTATAGCAATAAAAGCTAAAGTAAAATAACCATATTGTATTGAAATATAATCTGATATTTTACCCACTAGCATTGGAAATATAGACATTCCTATAGCATAAACTGCTTGAAAAAATCCCATTGCAGTAGATTTTTGATATTTTGGTATATTTTTCATAGACTCACTAGTAAGGTAAGAAAGAAGTATACCTGTAGATATTCCTGGTAACGATTGTAGCATAAATATTATATTAATACTTTTTACTGTTGGAACTAGAAAGCAATAAACTGAAATCAAAAAAAACACTGAGGGAATCCAAAATTTTGGTCCATGCTTTGTACAAAATTTAGTAGAAGCAAATCCAGAAGATACAACAGCACATACCATGTAAAATATAGAAGATAAGCCTATAATGGTAGAACTAGAGCCTAGTTGTTTAAGAATTTGAGTAGTAAATGACATTGTTGTAGACATTTGGATTCCTTGTTGAATCAATGCCATAAAAGAAAAAAATACAAGTCTTTTGTCTTTACATATAGATAAATAATTTTTAAATGGGATTTTTTCGGTTATTTTTCCTGAGTGATGATTTTTTACATTTAAGGCTAGAAGTGTACCAATGATTGAAGATATTACACTCATAATACACAAATTTACCATTCCTAATTTTTCATAAAATAAGGTACTCATGACAAATCCAATTAACATTCCTAGGTTGTTTACCAAAATTATTGTACTTGTAGCTTTTTGTTGATGTTCTATGGAAAAAAAATCAGTGTAGTGAACCATGTAAGAAATCCAAGTTGATGATGCTATTCCAGATAAGATATTAGCTATAAGAAATCCTTCTCCTCCAGGAGAAATAACTCTTATAAGAGATGCCAAACCAGCAAATAAAATTCCACATAGTATAAATATTTTATGTTTGTTTATAGAATCTGCAAAAACCCCAATAGGAAGTCTTAGTAAGCATTGTGAGATTCCATATGAGCCTATTATTATACCAATCATGTTTGTAGATACGTGACATATACTTAAATATGGATTTTGAAAAGGTATGTATACGTATTGTGAAAACCAGAAAAATACAACAATAGAGAGTAAAAGTAATTTTTGATTAAATATTTTTTTCATATTATCCTCCAAATGGTATGTTTATAATGGAAATAATATACCATTTTGTTTAGTAAATCAAGTATTTTAAAATTTTAAAAATAAATTTCGATATAACAATAAGAATTATTTGTTGAAAAATTATATTTTATAGTTGAATTAAGAAAACGCTTATGTTACTATAAAGTTAACAAATTTGAATATTACAGTAGACGTGTTACTGGTGATGCAGGCAAGATCGAATCAATTTTTATAGGTTACCTATATAGTACTATGGGTATAATCTATTTATTTGGTTCGATTTTTTTGTTTAATTGGCCATAAAAACAAAAAGCCTATAATTAAAGATGGAGGATTTATATATGGATTATAAAAAAGTAGCTCAAGAAATTCTACAAAATGTAGGTGGAAAAGAGAATATAAATGAAGTTACTCACTGTATGACGAGACTTAGATTCAAAGTTAAAATTACCTCTAAGGTTAATAAGGATAAGTTAACCAGAACTGAAGGAGTAATAACTGTTGTAGAGAGTATGGGTCAGATACAAGTTGTAATTGGTAATAAAGTAAAAAAAGTGTATGATGAGATTGTAAAAATGGTACCTCAATCAAGTGAAATAGATAATAAAAATGGAAATGAAGAAAAACAAGGTATCATGAACTCTATATTATCTGCTGTAGCTGGAATATTTACACCTACAATACCTGCTATAGCAGGGGTTGGTATGATTAAAGGTATTTTATCAGTTCTTGCTATGTACTATATGAATAAAAATGGTGTAGATATAAAAGAGACTCAAAGTTATATTATTCTAAATGCTATGGCTGATTCTATATTCTATTTTATGCCTATCATACTAGGATATACTGCGGCTAAAGTGTTTAATGCAAATAAAATAATATCTATGGTATTAGGGGCAACACTTTGTTATCCAGCCTTTACAGCTTTGATGGCAGGGGAAGAAACAGTTAGATTTTTAGGATTAGCAGTAACAAAGGCCACATATACATCATCTGTTATTCCAATAATTATTGCTATATGGGCTCTTTCATATGTTGAAAAAATACTGGAAAAGTATATACCTGAAGTAATTAAAATAATAATGGTTCCAACTTTATCATTAGTTATAATCTTACCTGCAACATTGTTTTTATTTGGACCAATTGGGATATATATAGGAAATATTATAAACTTTGTTTACAAGTATATTTATGAACTAAGCCCTGCATTGTGTGGAGCATTCATAGGTGGATTATGGTGCGTATTAGTTATATTTGGTGCACATAGAGCACTACTACCAATAGGTATAAGTGATGTTGCTCAAACTGGAAGACAGAATTTATTGGCTTTTGCAGGAGCCGCAAACTTCTCGCAAGCAGGAGCTGCTCTAGGTGTATTCTTTAAAACTAAAAATCAAGGATTAAAGACAATCTCTATGTCTGCAACTATAACGGCACTATTTGGTATAACTGAGCCTGCAATATATGGAGCTAATCTTAGGTTAAAAAAACCAATGGTATGTGCTGTAATATGTGGTGCAATTGGAGGTGGCATAATGGGAGTGGGTGGCTCTTATGGTAACGCATTCGCAAACCAAGGTGTTTTAACTATACCTGTATATGCTGAAGCAGGAACGTTAGGTTTTTTAAGTTATCTAGGAGGTTGTGCTATAGCATTTTTTGGTTCAGCTATTTTAACTTATCTGGTTGGGTTTGAAGATTTAGAAGAATCTTCTAAAGGAAATAGCTCTACTATAAAAGTAGAAACAAAAGAGGGCATTGTTGATATAACTTCACCTGTGGAAGGAGATTGTATAGAATTATCAGAAGTAAAAGATGATGTATTTGCATCAAAAGCTATGGGAGAAGGTATAGCTGTATTACCTACAAAAGGAGTAATAATAGCTCCTACTGATTGTGAAGTAGCTTCTTTATTTCCAACACTACATGCAATAGGATTAAAGCTAGATAATGGAGCAGAAATGTTGATACATGTTGGAATTAATACAGTAGAGTTAAATGGAAAACACTTTGTAAAACATGTTAATCAAGGAGATTTAGTGAAAAAAGGTTCTAAACTGATAACCTTCGATATAGATGAAATAAAAAAAGCTGGATATGATATAACTACACCAGTTATAGTAAATAATACATTTGATTTTGCACAGGTGATTTCTTGTAAATCCAGTCATGTATCTACAAATGATAAAATAATTTCATTAGTTAATAATTAAATTGATTAGAACTATAAAAATTAGCTTAGTGCAATAAAGCAACAAATAAAACGATTAAAACATTAATATAAAAGGAGTGACACTTATGAATACAGGATTTCCAAAAGATTTTTTATGGGGAGCATCATCTTCAGCATTTCAAGTGGAAGGAGCTTGGGATAAAGATAATAAAGGAAAAACAGTGGCTGATTACAATTCTTTTAAAAAGTCTCACTTGCAAGCAGACACTAAAGTAGCATCAGATTTTTATCATAATTATGAAGAAGATATTGAACTGATGAAAGAATTAGGAATGAAAACTTATCGTTTCTCAATTTCATGGGCAAGACTAATTCCAGATGGGGAAGGAGAAATAAACCAAAAGGGAATAGATTTTTATAATAAAGTAATAGATAAATTAATAGAGTGTGACATTGAGCCATTTGTAACTTTATATCACTTTGACCTACCTTTTGCATTAGTGGAGAAGTATAATGGTTGGGAAGGTAGAGAGACTGTTTATGCCTTTGAAAGATTTGCCAAAGTATGCTTTGAGCATTTTGGAGATAGAGTGAAATATTGGCAACCTCATAATGAACAGAATTTAATAGTTAGAGTAGAAGAGAGAATTAATATATATAATGAAACAGACCCATGGAAGATAGATAAAATGCGTGCTCAAATGGATTATAATCTTTGTTTAGCTCATGCATTGGCAGTTAATGCATGCCATGAAATGATAGAAGGAAGCAAGATTGGAGCAGCAGTATCATCATCTGTAACATATCCTCTTACATCTAAACCAGAAGATGTATACGCAGCAAGAATGAATGACAACTTTAAAGTGTACTACATGCTTGATATGCATTATTATGGAGAGTATCCAGGGTATTATATGAATTATCTTGAGAAAAGAAATATAGTTCCTCATATGGAAAATGAAGATAAAGAAGTACTTAAAAAAGCTAAAATGGATTTCATAGCTGTAAATTATTATAGAACAAACTGTGCAGAGGCCTTACCTGAGGATTCACAACATCCATTTGGACTAAGAGAAGGAACAGTTGACTTTAGTATGTATGGATTATTTAAGATGTCGATGAATCCTAATCTAAAGGCTTCAGAGTATGGAGCATCAATAGATTCATCAGGACTTAGAGTTGCATTGAATGAATATTGGCAAAGGTATCACTTACCTGTTATAATAACGGAGAATGGTCTTGGAGCTAAAGATGTCCTTGAAGATGGTAAAATTCATGATGACTATCGTATAGATTATTTAAATACTCATATAAATGCATGTAAATTAGCTATTGAAGATGGTGTAGAAATGATGGGATATTGTCTATGGTCATTTACAGACCTTTTAAGTTCTTCACAAGGTTTCAACAAACGTTATGGGCTTGTTTACATAAACAGAACAGACCATGAAACCTTAGATTTAAAAAGAATAAAGAAAGATAGTTTTTATTGGTATAAAGAAGTCATAAAGAGTAATGGAATAACAAAATAAATATAATATATTGAGGTTTTTAGTATGTACATTACAAAGGTATTAAATAATTCGTTGCTACTTGCAAAGGATGATAATGACGAAGAGATAATATTGATGGGAAAAGGAATTGGTCATAATTATAAGATTGGGTCTGAGTTAAATAAAGAAGATATAGAAAAAACTTTCGTTCTTCATGATGAAAATATAAAAAAGAGCATTGTACAACTTGCATCAGAAATAGATGCAGAATACTTTGGTATAGCTCAAATGATAATCTCATATGGAATAGAAAAGTATAATTTAAAACTTATGAACCATATATATTTGGCTTTAACTGACCACATCGCCTTTGCAGTGAGACGCTTTAAAGAAGGTATAATGATTGAGAATTACTATTTGTTTGAAATTAAAGAATTTAATCCAAAAGAATATGATATAGGAAAATATGCGATTACTGTTTTTAAGGAGGTTCTTGGTCTAGACCTACCAGAAGAGGAAATTGGTAATATAGCAGGCCATTTTATAAATGCACAACAAGACAATCCTTATAGTGATAGAAATAAGAGAAGTGCTAAAATTGTGAATGCCATTTTACAAATAGTTCATTATCACTTTTCTATTGTATATAATAAAGAATCATTTTATTATATGAGATTTGTAATGCATCTAAAGGCTTTTTCTCAAAGATTTCTGGCTAATGAACCATCAAAAGAAAAGATAGATTTTATATATAATCAAGTGCGTAAAAATTGTAAGGAAGAATATGAATGTGTAAATAAAATAGGAGCCTATATACACAAGGAATACTCTAGAAAATTACCTCGTCAGGAGGAATTATATTTAATGATTCATATTCATAAGATTCTAGGGGAGCTAGATGAAAACTGTTAAAATGTTTTAGTATATTAGTAACTTGATAATAAAAATAAGAATTAACCAAATTTAAATAATGGAATTATTTTAAGAGATAGCTATTAAACTATCTCTTAATTTTATGCAAAAAATGACTCTAAAAGTAGTAACCTAGAAAATATGTTTAATCCTAATGTTATTTATATATTAGAAGAACTACAAGATTAATATTGATTTTCTTTATGAATTTCAAGGATGAATACTAGTGATTTATAATAAGCAGTACTATTTCTTATTTGAGTTATTCATTATTTTCAATCCATTTGTATTTACTTAAAATAAGAGCACTGTGTGACAAGCATCATAATATTGGTTTTGTTATACTGTTAATATAAAGATGCAACTAAGAATAAAAACTACGAAACAGAGGCTAAGAAATAAAAATAAAGTAATGGAGGATATGAAATGGCTAGAATATCTAATATAACGATGGCTGAACAGCCTTCGTATTGCATTTTAGCAATACGAAAAACTATTGACTTTATGGTAGAATTTTCAGAGTTTTCACAGCAAAGTTTTCGAAAAATTTCCAACTATTTGGAAGAAAAGGGAATATTGTCTGCAGGAGCACCAATTGTATGCTTTCATAACATGGACTTAGAAAAATTAGATGTTGAAGTAGGTTTTCCTGTAGCTAATCATTCTGTATTTAATAATATGGATACAGAAAATGAAATTTTGCAAAAGATTGTTCCAACACAGAAAATAATAACTGCAATTGATTTAGGACCATATGAACTGCAAGACCCTACACTTGAAGAATTATTTTTGTGGGCGAAGGATAGTGGATATGAACTTTATGGAGATATCTATTATCAGTACTTGAATGATTTAAATCGTCCTGAAAGTGAGTATCTCACTAAAATGATGTTACCTATTCTATAAATAACAAAACAGAATAGAAATTCTGTGGATACATAGGTTTAGCTGTAATAAAAAACAAGTTAACTACCATTTTACTATGAATGGTAGTTAACTTGTTTTTTATATGGATTGTTTATGATATGACAGATTGAATTGTTACTTAATGAGTGACTAATAGACGTTTTTATTGAAAGTTACTACCTGTTATGTGATAATAAGGACTTGTTAGGGTAATTATTATAGTTGTGGTTTAATGATTGAGATATTATCATAATATTTGCAAAATGATATAATCGAGAAGAAACAAGACAGATAAATAAAGGAGTAAATAATATGAAGATATATGATGTATTAACACGTTTTTATATTAAGGATATAGAAAATGCAATTCCTTTTTATGAAAATCTTTTAAAAGATAAATGTTCTTTACGTTTTTCTTATAAAGAAGTGGGGTTAGAGTTGGCTCAAGTAGGAAATGTTTTGCTGTTATCTGGTTCTGATACTGCTCTTAAGCCATTTATAGAAACGAAAGCTACTTTTATGGTTGATTCTGTGGATGAATGGAGAAGTCATCTGCTACAAAGTGGAGCAGTAGTAATAAGAGATAAGAAAAAAGTTCCTACAGGATATAATATGACAGTAAAACATCCAGATGGCACAATTATAGAGTATGTTCAGCATACAAAATAAAATTAGCTCAAAATATGGGATTAACTCAAACACAGGATTAACTTTAAAATAGAGTTATTAATAAATAGCTTAGGGTAATATATTATATACTCAAAAGTTTAATTTGTTAATCTTAACTCTGATATATTATAAATTAGATTAATATGTATCAAAATAAAAAAAGTTATTTACATAAAAGGTGAACTTTGGATAGAGTTCACCTTTCTATTTTTTTTGACCTACAAAAAATAATATACTGAAATGTCACAACAGAAACCCATCCTATGCCAGTAGCAAATGCAATTGTCTTTAAACCAAATTGTTGAATAAACAAATAAGAAATAATAACACGAATTGATATATGTAAGACGGTTCCAATTACAGGAATATTTACTTTTCCACTTCCTCTATACCATCCAACAAATGCACTTCCTATAAAACATAAAACATAGAAAATAGAGATAGTTTTCATGTACTCTATGCCATTTATCATAATTCTACTATTGGCATTATTTGTCATAAATTCAATAGTAGTCTTTGCGAAGAAATACATTATCAAAGATAATCCAATTCCTAGACAAACTAGTGTAATCAATCCTGTATAAAATCCTTGCTTTGCTCTTTTTCTATTTTCATTTCCAAGATTTTGTGCGACAAATATAGAGATAGCCTCAGCACCACTATCACCAAAAGAATTAGC
The DNA here is from genome assembly GCF_020658495.1 of Clostridioides sp. ES-S-0048-02. Classification (NCBI taxonomy): domain Bacteria; kingdom Bacillati; phylum Bacillota; class Clostridia; order Peptostreptococcales; family Peptostreptococcaceae; genus Clostridioides; species Clostridioides sp. ES-S-0048-02. The sequence goes on along the minus strand of NZ_JACVWH010000015.1, from coordinate 54,844 downwards.
AAAGCCTTCAATTCTTGTTGTAGCAGTGTATGCTGTAATCATGTCTGCTCCCATTAGATTTACAGCTCCCTGTACTAGTAATTTTCCAATATATAAACTGGATTGATGAAGAGCTGAAATTAGACTATAGGATAGAGTTAATCTTAATAATTTCCATTCAAACTTCATATCTTCCTTTCTAAACAAAAGAAATGAAATGTTTTTTCTTATATAAATAAAACAAAGAATTGATGCAAGAGTCTGTGAAAGTACAGTTGCAGAAGCTGCTCCTTGGATTCCAAAATCACATACTGCAACAAAAACTATATCCAAAACAGTATTTATTATCATTGAAAGCATTAAGATAATTAGGGTAGCTTTAGTATTCCCAACAGCTCTCAAGGCTGCTGATAATAAATTATAAAAATATGTTGCGATAAGTCCACAAAAAATAATATTTAGGTATGGTATCGCGATATTTGAAACTTCTTGTGGTGTATGAATTAGATTTAGTAATGGAGAGAGTATAAATATTGAACATATACTTAATCCTAAAGTTAATGTAATGCCAAAGATAGTTGCTAGAAAAGATTCTTTTCTAAATGAAGATAAATCACTAGCTCCATAAAAATGTGCAAATATAATTGATATACCTGTACAACTTCCACTTAGTACAAATATAAAAAGGTTCATAATAGTTCCAGCTACACCTACAGCAGCAAAAGCAGTTTGACTTACAAACCTACCAACTATAATAGCATCAATAGTATTGTAAAGTTGTTGGAGTATATTTCCTAAAAGTAATGGGAACATGAGTATGACCAACTCTTTCTTTATGTAACCTTCTGTTAAGTTAGTTGTATATTTCATAATGGCACCTCGTTAAATTTTAAGATACAATTAGTTTACAGTCAGATTAAATAATTGTAAAATGCTGTTTTTATCCATATAATATAAATAAATATTTATATTATGAATTGGGGTAAGATTATGACAGAACTTGAGATACAAGCTTTTTTGACTATTATAAAGCTGGGAAGCATTTCTGCTGCTGCTGAAAGTTTATATGTTACTCAGCCAGCTTTAAGTAGACGCATACATGCATTAGAAGCTGAATTGGGATACAAATTAATTAATCGAAAAAAGGGAGTACGAATATCAGAGTTGACAGAAGAAGGGAAGGCATTTGTTCCAATTGCAGAAAAATATAAAACTCTCTTACAAGAAGCTAAGTATATAACTAAGATTGATAGAAGTAAAATTATAAATATATCCTCTATAGGAAGTGTTAGCTCATACATACTTCCAGATGTATTTTCCTGTTTTATGAATACATATCCAGAGTATAATGTAAATTTTTATAACTATCATTCTTATGAAGCATATGATTATGTTTCCAAGGGGGAAGTTGATATAGCTCTTATTTCAGATGATATGTTTTTTAATGACATAGAAACAATACCAATATTTAAAGAAGCCATGTTACTGGTAACAAGTTATGGCTCAAAATACAATGGAGAATTGCATCCATCTGTTTTAGATGTTGCCGATGAAATAAGACTTCCATGGAATCCTGAATATGATTTGTGGCATAATTTTTGGTTTCGTTCAACTCTTCAACCTAAAGTATTTTTAGACCAAATGTCTCTTTTAGAGTATTTTATGAGACAAGAAAATGTATGGGCCATTGTGCCAGTATCAGTAGCATATCACCTTAAAGAAATATCTAATATCGAGATACATTACATAAAAGATGCTCCACCAGATAGGTTTATTTATTATTTAGTTAAAGAATCTAATAAACAGGAAATAATAGATAAATTTTTAGATTTATTAAACGAAAAACTATTGAAAATTAAAGGGTTGGAGTCTTTAATTAAATAATAGAAGAGAAGATAGTAAATCTTAAAGTTAAAAGTTTATTTAGAGTTAAATAAATTAAGTGTATATTTAAAAATAAAGAAATATTTATATAAAGAAGAGTATTTCAAGAGAATATTAAGAATCTCAAATGAAATACTCTATTTTTCTTTTTTAATGATTATATTATATGAAAAAATGTATATTATTAAGTTAGAAATATGTAAGAAAATTGAAAAATAGGTTACAAGATGAGATAAACATATAAAAAATAATTTTCACATTATAAAAAATAGCAAGATTTATTAAATATGACTAAGAAGTAATTGATATAATGTCTCATGGATAAAAGGAGGAGAGCTGCAATGTTTTATAAAGTAAATAATGTTATAACTGCTATTGATTATATAGAGGAGCATTTATCAGAAAAGCTGGATTTAGATATAGTTGCTAATGCTGTTCATTATTCAAAATATCATCTACATAGAACTTTTACAACTTCTGTTGGGTTGACAATGCATGATTATATAAAACGAAGAAAACTCACAGAGGCAGCAAAACTATTAGTATTTTCTAAAAAAACAATTATTGAAATTGCATTGATAGCTGGCTATGAAAGTCAACAAGCATTTACTTCTGTATTTAAAGATATGTATAAAAAATCTCCAAATAAATATCGAAAAGAACAAGAATTTTATCCTTTGCAGCTAAGATTTGTTTTGAAAAAAGAAAATCTATTTTCAAAAGATATATCGGAATTAGAAAAAGATATTACACTTGCTAAAATATCTGATATACCATCATGGATGAGTTTAGTGAGATTAGTCATAGATGGATTCCCAAATTTACAGGAGGAAGAATATATCTCTCAATTAAAACAATATATTTTGGAAAAAAGAGCCTTGATATTAAAATTTAATAACATTGCTATTGCAAATATGGTATTTAATAAAGAAACTGGGAGCATTGACTTTTTTGGAATACACCCTCAATATCGTAATTCAGATATTGCACAGGTGTTTCTAAAAAAGGTTATTGAGAATTTTTTGATAGATAAATCTATCTCAATCACAACTTTTAGAGAAGGAGATAAAGCTGATACAGGACATCGGAATATGATAAAGAAGTTAGGTTTTGCAGAAGCTGAATTATTGACTGAATTTGGGTATCCTACTCAAAAATTTATTCTGTCTTCTAAAAATGAAAAAGACACTGAATAGTACTAATAATCTATTGTATTAAAAAATAATTTTACATTTTTAGGTGTATTTATTTTGCTGTCCATGTTTCTCATAACTTTGATTATAAATATAAGAAAATGTATTTTTTATTTAAAAAGAAATATAAATTTTGAGGCTGAAATTTAAAACAAAAACTAAATTTGAATCAAAGAGCAAGAATGATTAAAAAATATAAAATTCAATTCAGTATAATGATTTAAGATAATACTTAATTGGCAAGGAGGATTCAAATGTCTAAAAATCAGCAATTAGAAAGTTGTAATTCTATTACATCCAATCCTAAACATAATATATCTGGACAAGAGATGGAGTTAGCAACATCTTTTCCAGATGAGATTGCATATCTTATAGATATAAATAATAAGCTGGATAATGCTTTGGAGAATGCAGAAAATTCAGTTGATAAACTAGATAAAGATTACATGGATGCTAAATTATATATGGTAAAAAATCGTGGAGAGATAGACCCACATGAAATGTTCCAAAATGAACTGGCACTAAAGCAAATAGATAGTTATGGGGCTTTTATGGTAAAAGTTCGAGACAAGATTGCTAAAATGAAAGATTCGCCATATTTTGCTAGGATAGATTTTCAACTAAAAGATGAAGGTTATGATTCAAAGTATTATATTGGTCGATTTGCATTTGATTATGAAAATGAACTTCTAATACTAGATTGGCGTTCTCCAATGGCCAGTATGTTTTATGATTGTGAGATAGGACCAGCAGGGTATAATGCACCACTTGGATGGATAGATGGAGAAATAACACGTAAACGACAGTTTAAAATTAAAAATGGAATACTGGAGTATGTACTTGAAAGTTCTATGAATATACAAGATGATATTCTTCAACAGGAACTTAGTAATACTTCAGATGAAAAGATGAAATCCATTATTTCAACAATACAAAAAGAGCAGAATCAAATTATTAGAAATGACAAGGCTGACACCCTCATTATTCAAGGAGTAGCTGGTTCTGGAAAAACATCTATAGCCTTACATCGAATTGCTTTTCTTCTTTATCGATTTAAAGATAAGATATCAGCAAATAATGTAATTATTCTATCACCTAATAAAGTCTTTGGTGACTATATTTCTAATGTACTTCCTGAACTAGGAGAAGAGCCTCTATGTGAATTAAGTTTTGAAGATATAGCAGAAGTTCAATTAGAGAGGATTATTGATTTTGAGGGAGAAAAAGATTCTCTGGAAGTAAATGATGTACAATGGGAAAAAAGAGTACGTTTCAAGTCTACACTTGATTTTTTAAAGCTTATGGATAAATATATAAAGCAAATGCCAAATATGGTCTTTATTCCTAAAGATTACACTTTTGGAGGTTTTATAGCTAAAAGTGACTGGATACTAAAAAGATTTGATGCATATAATAAATATCCAGTTAAGCGAAGACTGGAGATGGTAGCAGAAGATATTCATTATAGATTTGAATCAGATAATATTATGGAAGATGACTTACCAAAAGTAAAAAATATACTGAAAAGTTTAAATAGAATGCTAACAATAAAAAATACTCTAACAGTGTATAAGGACTTCTTCAAACAGATGAATATTCAAGATATGTTTGTAATGCCATCAAAGAATACTCTTGAGTGGGCAGATGTATATCCATTTATATATCTTCATGCTGCATATGAGGGATTACAAGAAGACAAAGTGATAAGACACATTGTTATTGATGAGATGCAGGATTACACTCCTATTCAATATGCTGTAATAAACTTGCTTTTCAAATGTAAAAAAACTATTCTTGGAGATTTTGGACAACTAATCAACCCTAATCATTTACATACATTAGATGATATGGTACAGATTTATGATGGTGGAGAGTTAGTAATGTTAAACAAGAGTTATCGTTCTACTTTTGAGATTATTAATTTTGCCAAGAAAATTCAAAATATAACTTCGCTGGAGGCTATTGAAAGACATGGTGAGGAGCCTGTTGTGATTAAATGCAGTAACGAATCAGATGAGATAGAGAAGATAAAAATGGAGATTGAGCAGTTTGAGGAAAGCAACAATGCTACCCTTGGTATTATACTAAAAGCCAACAGCGAGGCTAAAGCAATATATGATGTTATTAAGCAAGAATATGATGTTAATTTAATATCTCCTGAAAGTTCTAGTTTTATAAAAGGTGTATCAATTACTTCTATTAAAATGTCAAAGGGGCTAGAGTTTGATGAAGTTGTTATTCCTTCAGTAAATAATAAAACATATTACAATGATTACGACCGTAGTTTATTATATATTGCCTGTACACGGGCTATGCATAAACTTAAGCTTACATACACTGGAAATTTAACACAGTTGATAGAACTTAATTGAGATATATAGTTTACATTGTAAAGATTGATTTTTCTAACTTATTATGAGGTATCACACCTTGCCACTCAATTACTTGAAAATCTTATTTCATGTGCTTTTCCGCTTGTGCTCTTAATGGGGGAGCTTATTGACCTCATTGACAAATACAAAAACTTTGACACCATGACAGCAACTATGCTTAATGAGTTTGTTGAAAAAATTCTTGTTGTGCATGAGCGTTACCGCAAGGGTAGCCAAGAAGGTAGTCCTCCAATCCGAGGATATGGCTGGCTAAGGGCGTATATGCCCTTACCAGAAGTTTATCAAGGCAGGAACCCGTGTCGCCATTATTTGAAAGAAACTGGGGTAGCATTTACGCTTCTCCAGTTTCATCAATTTATTTTATCGTGTTAATAAGTTTTTTCGTTGATATTATATCTGTTTGAATAATTTGTGCACTGTGCTTGACGTTGCAAATAATATATGTAGGCAAGTCTTGGGATTTCAAAATTTCTATTTGATTTGAAGTACCTATATTGCTTTTTTCAAGATATTCTAATCGTTTTGTAAGAATATCAACTGCTTCTTTTCTATCTAAGAATTTAATAAAAAAAATAGCAATCATAAAAGGAACAAGGTTATAATTAAAAATTTGAATAAATGATACAAGTGTACCTTTCAACTCAATATAACCTGTCTTAGAAAGCAAATAAACGGTTTTGTCAGGTATATTTGCATTTTCTTTAGCCATATGAACTCCTTACAGCTCAGCAAACTTGCGTTTCGATATGAAGCATTGTATCTTCTGAGTTACTTCCAAGACAAATTCATCTGTATGTAAGCAATCATAGCTAAAATAACTTGGAGACCCAGCAGCACAATTGATTTTGCTTGTATTGGCTGGATAAGAAGGTCCATTGTGAATAGACCACCAATCGCATTGCACCACGCATGAAAACACACACAGATCATGACACTTCCAGTCAGCCTGTATAAGACTGCCAACATAAAAGACATCGCGATACACCAACACAAAAACGAGATGAAGTTCATGGAGGATTGGTTTGCGTTCTGTAGCAACCAGAGCGGAAGATGCCAAATGGCCCATATCACGCCTGTGAGAAGACATGCAGCAAAAAAAGGGAGTTTTTGCTCTAATGCTGGCTGCAAAAAACCGCGCCAGCCAAGCTCTTCCAATCCGCCGCCTATAATCATGAATGGAAACATAAGGAGTATCGTATACCAAGGCTTTCCTAGATATCGATTGCAAAGGATATTGATCACAATCTGGCTGGCAAAGAAAATAGCAACAATCAGGGCGCGAGAGCTGGATATATGATTGGTTCTGACGATACGTTCACAAAGTTCTTTAATCCCGTGAATCTGTCCGCTTTTTTTAAGAAGAATCGTAACAGCATAAGCTGGAGCAAATCCAATTGAGAAACCAACTAGTAAGTAGTATACGACAGTTCCAATCGGTTCTGCAAACCATTCAAGCCGTTCGCCTATTATGACGATTGTTGTAGCACTCCATGCAATTAAAAATACAAGCAATAAGTATTGTAGTATTGGTTTTTTCTCATAATAATTCCACATCAGCATAACCTCCTCATTGTAAATAAACTATGGACTCATTCTTGTTGTCCTTATTTTCAGACTGACTGGTTACTGCTTCCCAACATGAAAAGGACAGATGTACACAGGCTGAACAGTAATCCATCCGTATTCAACTGAATATATTGCATAGCAGGGTAGCACCTTGTTAGAATCAAGTCTCTTTCGATTCCGCTGAGACATACTGTAATGAAAGAATATATTTCATCTAACGTCTGTTTAGGAGAGAAATAGCCTTTTTGTATTTGCTCTTCAATATATTGATATGCTTGCGTTTGTAAATAATCGCTATGGGATGCAACCTTTACATTTGCCCGAAACCTCTGATAATATTGCTGGTCGCTGGCAAGCGTAGAAAGCATTTCATTTAAAATCTTACCGTACCCAGTGATGCCAATCATAATCGCATCAAAATATAGCGAAAACAGCTGCTTTACAACATCTTCTGGAGAATGTCCTGAGTGCAGTATTTCATCAACTTTAGCAGACACGTCAATAATTGATGTGTCTCTGTTAATGAGGGCAAATAGGATATCCTCCAAATTAGTAAAATAACGATATACAAGCCCGTGACTAAAGCCTGTTTTCTCAATAATATCTTTCATTTTAACTGTATATACTGGCTTGGACATGCAAACATCAAATGCAGCATCCAGTATCTGATCCCGTTTTTCCTCCAAATACTGTTCATTTACTTTTGGCATTACATAAACCTCCCTTAAAATGACTTTATCGTCATTATTATATGATATACTATACTCTCTTTTCTATGTCATGTCAATGTTAAAATGACGAATGTGTCATTTTAATATTGTGGATGTGGTCCAGTCAATCGCAGGCAACATAGCTGTTAATAAAACTGCGGCTGGTATCAGGTAGAACGAAGTGGGAATAGGAACCGAAAACGACGTGAAGACAAATGATTGTGTGGTAAAGTAAGTCGGAACATGAAGCTTAGCACTAATTAAAGCAATGTATCCGCTACTATATCAAGGAGGAGGCACTTTAAACTACGCCAGCACTGGATAAAACGATTTTTCCCTTGTTGATTTCTGATAGGGGAAATACTGAGATTTTGTTAATCATTTTGTTAATTCTATAGATTAAAGTGTCTTCTATAGAATTAACAAAATATCAGAAGTACTATTTGAGGTAATTAGAACTGTACAAGCCATAAATAAAATATATAATTATGTGTATTTTTATTCTATACTTTAATAGATATTTTTTAAAATAAAAAGCATTTTTTCTGTAGTTTTATTTACACCATTGTTCTTATTTTTTTATTGATTTTCTAAGAAAGTCTGATGTTATAGTATTACCTTTTTTTAACATTTCTGATGGAGTACCTTCAAATACTACCTGACCACCATTTTTACCACCATCAGGTCCAATATCTATCACCCAATCTGCTTGCTTTAAAACATCTAAATTATGTTCAATGATAATAATTGTATTACCTATGTCTACTATTCTTTCAAAAATCAACATAAGCTTGTCAATGTCAGACATATGAAGACCAGTAGTTGGTTCATCTAGAATATATATAGTACCTCTTTTATTAAGATTTTTTGCTAGTTTAATTCTTTGACATTCTCCGCCAGATAGTGTACTAAGTGGCTGACCTAAAGTCATATAAGATAATCCAACATCTTTCATAGTTTGTAATATTTTACAAAGTTTCTTTTCCGTAAAGAATTCAAGTGATTCATCTACTGTCATGGAAAGAACTTCAACTATATTTTTACCCTTATACAATTTTGACAGGACTTCTTCATTATATCGAGTACCTCTACAAGCTTCACATATATTAATAACAGGGTCCATAAATACCAGTTCTGTAACAAGTACTCCTTTTCCATTACAAATAGGACAAGCCCCTTTAGAATTAAAGCTGAATAAACTTTCACCAACATTATTTTCTTTAGCAAAAAGTTTTCTTATTTCATCAAAAAAACCAAGAAATGTAGCTGGCATAGAGCGATTTGTAGTCGTGATAGGGTTTTGGTCAATTTTAATAACATCTTTTTCATATTTTTTTGCAAAAATACTAGAAATCAAAGTACTTTTTCCAGAACCAGCAACTCCAGTAACAACTGTCATGATTCCAACCGGTATATCTATATCAACATTTTTTAGATTATACAAACAAGCTCCTCTAATGGGAAGAAAGTTTTTTGGTTTACGAGTATTAGATTTTAGAGATAATGACAAATTCATAGCTTTTGAAGTAAGTGTATTTGCTAGAAGTAATTCATTATAGGTACCTTGAAATATAATATTTCCCCCATGTTTACCAGCATTTGGACCAATATCTATAATCTCATCTGCTATAGATATGACATCTTTATCATGTTCTACCACCAGAACTGTATTTCCTCTGTCTCTAAGTCTTTTTAATAATTGATTCATACGATGTACATCTCTTGGGTGCATTCCAGTGCTGGGTTCATCAAAAATATAGGTTAGACCTGTGAGGCTACTTCCCATATAGCGTACAAGTTTTAATCTCTGAGCTTCTCCTCCAGATAGAGAAGTTGATTCTCTATTTAGATGTAAATAAGGAAGTCCAATATCAATCATTCTTTTCAAGCCATCAGTAAGAGTATCTACAACAGTTTCAACTCTATCATCATTTATTTGAGAGAGTAAATTGTAAAGTTCAGTAAATTCCATATTACTCATATCTGCTATAGAATACCCTAAAATAGTGCAGTTAAGAGCATCTTTATTTAATCTTTTTCCATGACATTCAGGACATTCCTCATCAGTTATAAGTCTTTCTGACTTTTCTTTGGTGTGTTTGCTCATATTGCTAATATCTCGATTTAGATATGTTTGATTGTATTTATTAAAAATACCTTCAACTTTTGAATTTTCAGGTTTGCTTTTTCCATCTTTTGAGCCATATAGCAATAAATTATATTCCTCCATAGAATAATCCTTCAGAGGTTTATCTAAATCAAATAGTCCAGATTCAGCATACTGTTTCCAATACCATGAATTAGGTTTAAATAGAGAGTCATTTACACAACCTGCATTCCATGAATTTTCAGGATTTAGAATAGACTCAATATTAATCGCTTTGACTCTACCAATTCCAGAACAGTTTTTACACATACCATTTGGGTCATTAAACGAAAAATATGATGTTGTTCCTATATATGGTTTGCCAATTCTAGAAAATAATAATCTTAGTGAAGAATACAAATCGCTTATAGTTCCTACTGTAGAACGTGCATTGCCACCAAGAGGAGACTGGTCCACGATTACAGAAGCAGTTAAATTATCAATCAGTTCTACATGAGGTTTTTTGTATTTTGGAAGTCGACCTCTAATAAATGCTGAATATGTTTCATTCATTTGTCTTTGTGATTCTGCCGCAATTGTGTCAAATACAATACTTGATTTTCCAGAGCCAGAAACTCCAGTAAAGACAATGATTTTGTTTTTTGGAAGTTTAAGTGAGATGTTTTTTAAATTATTATGTGTAAGTCCCTTTATTATGATATCTGACATAAATACTAAGCCCTTTCTTTATATATTTTAGTAGCATAATTATATTATGTAGTTATATTATAATAAGGTTAAAGTTTATTTTCATGATATATTCTGCTATATTACAGATATTATTTTTAAATTTACTTACAGTGTAAACAGTATTAATTAGTATGCTACATATAAAAACAAAACTCCTATTATAAAACTTATTTAGAATTTAGTAAAAATAAGCTAGTTTAAAAGATTTAAATAACTTGACTTTTAAAACTTACTATTGTAATATTTTAAATATTACAATGGTAAGTTTTAGGTGTATACTCAGACATAATTTTACTACTTGAAAGGAGAGAACAATGTTACTGATAGTTATAATAGCTGTTTTTATAATAGCTTTAATCAACATAATTATATTAGGTAAAGAAAATATAAAAGGAATAATTATTCCTGTAGCTTTATTTCTTGTAAGTGACTTCTTATTTCTTTGTGGAAATATTATATTGAGAGGAGGAGTGATTTTACTATTCATAGGATTATTTGCAATACCATTAATGTTGATTGCTTTCATATGGATTTGTGTACATATTATTAAGCTACATCTTAGAAAAGATTTAAATAAAAGAAAAGTAATCGGATGTATAGTTTGTACTTTTATAAGTATATCTACTATATTTCTTCCTAGACCAAGTGAAAGTTTTAGATTCCAACTTTACAAAAAGGATTATATAGAGGTTGCACAAGCAGTCTTAAAAGCATGTGATGAAAAAAAGTTAAATTCTGAATATAATCTAAATATTAAACTTGGCAAAAAGGAGTTAGAAAATATTTTTTCCGAAGAAGTAGTAAATAAAATAAATAAGTTAAATAGAAATGTAGATGTAACTAAGATAGTTGGTAATAAAAAATCAGTTTGTTTTTTCTTTGGAGCTGAATTACAATCTGTTGATGGGATTGTATTCTTTAAAGATTTAAAAGGAAATAAGCCAGAGTTAGATTTTACAAATAAACACATTCAAGCTCCACGTTTAGAGTATATGGCAGATGATGTCTATTATTTTAAAGGAGGATTATAAATATACATATATAGGGAAGGAGTAAGATATGAAAAGAAAGACAAGTTTTATTTTAATAATTATTCTATTAATCATTGCATTTATAGCAAAACATTCAATGGAAAGTAATCAAAAGAGTAAAGAACAAGATATTAAGAGTAACAATACAAATTTTAAATCAAATGAATTGGATAGTAAAGATAGTACACAACAGAAAAAAGATAAAGTTAATGTAGTTGATTATAGTAATTGTTTTAAAGATGTTAGTGGAGGGGCTGTTTTTTATAGTAGTAAAAATAAAGAATATAATATATACAATAAAGAGTTAATTGAAACAAGGGCTTCACCTTGTTCTACTTTTAAAATAATTTCAACATTAATTGGTTTAGAAAAAGGAATAGTAAATTCAAAAGAATCAGTTATGGGGTATAATGGCACAATTTATGAGATTGAAGATTGGAATAGAAATCTTAATTTGGAAGAAGCATTTAAAGTATCTTGTGTTTGGTATCATAGAAAACTGATGAATCAAGTTGATGCTAAATTTGTTCAAAATACACTAGATAATCTAAAATATGGGAATTGTGACATTAGTGAGTGGGAAGGAAATTTAAAAAATGGAAGTAAAGATTTAAATGGGTTCTGGTTAGAATCTTCATTAAAAATCTCTCCCAAAGAGCAAACACAAGTATTAACTAAAATTTTTGAGGGTGATACAAGTTTTAAAAAAGAGAATATTAATCTCTTGAAGGAGATTATGAAAATAGATACAAATGATAAGAAAATAAATGTATATGGTAAAACTGGAACAGGATTTGATGAAAAGAAGCAATGTGTTGATGCATGGTTTGTTGGGATGGTAGAAAATGAAGATGATAAATATTACTTTGCTATTAAATCAGATGATTATAATAAAAAAATCGGAGGACCAAAAGTAAAAGAGATTGCAATTGATATAATTAAGAAATATTACAATACTATATAATAGACATAACTTTATACTAAAATATTAGGTAGATTTAAGGAACTATGCAATGAATTGATAAATATATTGCATAGTTTTTATTTTATTTATATTATTTTAAGTATATGTAAAAGGATATGAGCAAAATTTTAATAAAAAATAATCTTATATTGGTTAAAATTTATAAGGTGTTTATGTAAAGTATCATATTTAATTGAAAAAAGTATTTTGAGAGAGAGTCAACATTTAGTTTGAAGTGTCACTATAATGTCATTTTGGATTGCTAAACTTTAACTATAAAGGAGATGATTATATATGGAAATACTAAAATGTGAAAATTTAACAAAGACATATGGCTCAAATCAAACTATGGTGACGGCTCTTAATAATTTGAATTTATCAGTTCAAAAAGGTGATTTTGTATCCATAGTAGGAGCCTCTGGTTCTGGAAAATCTACATTACTCCATATGCTTGGAGGAGTAGATAGACCTACATCTGGAAAAATTTATATTGAAGATACTGAGATAGCAAGCTTAAAAGAAGAAGCATTGGCAATTTTTCGACGCAGAAAAGTAGGGCTTATATATCAATTTTATAATCTTATACCTACTCTTGATGTTAGAAAAAATATATTATTACCAATGTTACTTGATAAGAGGAAAGTGGATGAAGATAGGTTTTCGGAAATTGTATCTACCTTGGGATTAACTGATAGGCTAAAACATCTTCCAGGTCAACTTTCAGGTGGGCAACAGCAAAGAGTAGCTATAGCTAGAAGTTTAATATATAGACCAGCTATTTTATTAGCAGATGAACCAACAGGTAATCTTGATAGAAAAAATTCTGAAGAAATTGTAGATTTACTAAACTTATCAAATAAACGATTTAATCAAACAATACTTCTTATTACTCATGATGAAAAAATAGCATTAGAAGCAAATCGCATTATAACTATGGAAGATGGTATGATAGTTTCTGAAAAGGTGGTGAAGAAATGAATATTCTTCAAGAATACACCTTAGATTTTGTACGTCGTAATAAGCGTAGTAGTATAGCTATAATGTTGGCTATATTACTTACTACAACTATGATGTCTTCTTTATGTGGATTATTATATACAATGTGGAGTGATTTTATAAGACTTTCAGTTGAGAAAGAAGGTAATTGGCATGGAGAATTATTTGATGAAACTCATGGAAGTGACTTATCATTAATTGAAAATTTCTCTTCAGTTGATGATGTGATGATTAAAGGACCATGGTATGTAGGTAAAATTAATGATGATAAAAGGGATTACATAATTTATAGAAATGCCACATCAGAATATTGGAATTCTATGCCAGAAAAAGACACTATACTAGAGGGGCGTCGACCAAATAATGCTAATGAAATTGCACTCTCAAAACAATATTTTGAAAGTAATCCAAATGTAAAAGTTGGTGATAAGATTACTATCCCAATAGGAGATAGGGTTTTAAATGAAAATTATATTGTACCTACAGCACCAACAGCAAAAGGTGAAAGTTTTAGAAAGATTTCAGAAACTGTGTTGACAATAGTAGGGAAAATAGATGTTACTACTTCATCAGTTGTACCTGCATATACAGCTCTTGGTTATCTTGATAGATCAAGTATAAAGCCTAGTGATAATATTACTGTATATTTGCGATTTAAAAATATTAGAGGTACATATAAAGAGCTTCCAAAGCTTGCTAAATCATTAGGATGGAAAATGAATGAATATGGAAAATACAATCTTAAGTATAATAGTAATTATCTTTTAAAAAAGTTAGTCTTTTCTCCAGAACAGAAAGCATCTATGAACAGTATAGAAAAATTTTCAACACCTCTTATGTATTTAACAATAGCAATCTTTACAGTGGCTGTATTTGTAATGGTGATTTATAATGCTTTTGCATTATCAGCAAATGCTAGACTTACTCAATTGGGCATACTAGCTAGTATTGGAGCATCTCCAAAGCAGATTAAAAAGTCTGTAGTTTTTGAAGGTTTTTTATTGACAATTATTCCTTTACCTATAGGCTTATTTTTAGGGTGGGCATTGTGTAATGGCCTTGTAAGTTATATTAATTCAGTAAATATTAATATTGATAATCAACAGGTAATCTTTACTTATGGTATTCCTGCTTTCTTACCAGCTGTTTTACTTACAATAATAACAGTATGGGTTTCCGCACTGATACCAGCACGTAGAGTATCAAAACTAGCACCTATAGAAGCAATCAGACAAGGTGATAGTGTTAAAATTAAAAGTTCCAATAAATACTCATTAACAAGGTTATTTGGTATAGAAGGAGAACTTGCAGTAAATGCGCTTCGTGCCCGTAAAAAATCTTATCGTACTGCAACAATATCTTTAACACTTTCTTTTTTATTATTGACAAGCTTTCTAAATATAATTGCATGTCAAAAAGGTGCAGAGAGTGTTTATGGTAGTGATATTTATGCGAGTCAAAGGGATATATCATTGTATTTGGAAAATAGTGAACCTACAGAAAAACAGTTTTTAGAGCAATTAAACAATACACAAGGTGTAGAGAGTTCATTATATTATCTAAAAATGTCTGCAGCAACTTGGTTAACTGAAAAAGATGCTTCAAAAGAGCTTGCAAAGAGTGGAGGATTTAAAAATATAGTCTCAGCTAAAAAATATTCTCCTATAGAACGTGATGGTAAGTTTCGTATCACTTCAACTATGATTGGACTTGATGATGAGAGTTTTGCAAAATATTGCAAACAACTTTCTATAGACCCTAAACCATATTATGATACAAAAAATCCAATTTCAATTGTATATAATCGTGAGGAAGATGTTGAGCGTAGTACACGTAGGGATAAAGTATATATAGATTATTTAAATCTTTCTGTAGGAGATAACATTACATTAAATGAAAAAGTATATGATGAAGATGAGGGAAATTATACTTTTAACATGAAAGTAGGAGCTATTACAGATACACTTCCACAAATAGCAGAAAGGCTTGGTAGATACACACTAATTCAAGTAGTACCAATGTCTACAGTACAAGATATGTCTAAAAATTACCATGAAAATCGTAGATTAAAATCAAATAGGATAACAGGGCTATTTAAAATAGATAATCATGATAATATTTCTAAAGTAAGAAAAGAGTTTGAATCTATTTGCAACCAATATTATGGGTCAGGTGATTATAGGATTAATGATGTTGTAGAAAATGAAGAGTTAAGTGATAGTGGACAAATAACTATGAATTTAATAGTAGGATTTATTACAGCATTGTTAGCTGCAATTGGCTTATCAAATGTATGGGCGACTGTTTCAGGGAATCTTAGAAGTAGGCGACAAGAATTTGCTATGTTACGTTCTGCAGGATTGTCTCCAAATGGCATGAAAAAGATGATTATCTTAGAAGGATTATTTTTTGGTCTTACACCATTATTACTCAGTATTCCTGTGCAAATAGCTATATTGTATGCTTTCATCCATATAAATGAAATAAGTTTTATGGAGTATTTATTATTTGCACCAATATCCATAGTGACGAGTTTTACCATATTGATACTTATTGTAGTAATAGCATCGTATATTATGGGATGTAAACAATTAAATAATGAAAACATAGTAGAATCTATAAAAAATGAGACAATATAAACAAGATTTATTTGAATATTTTTTAAAAGCAACTTTAAATAATATTGTGTGTAAGTTATAAATAATGTATAAATGATAAATAAGATATAATGTAACTGGATTATAGGTGTTTTCCTATAATCCAGTTTTTTATGTATAAAACTTAATTATGAATTTTGCACCACCATGATGACAATTTTCTGCATGTATAGTACCATTTTGATTTTCGATAATAGACTTTGATAGAGCAAGACCTATACCAATGCTGTATTTGCTAGCATTTTTACCACGATAAAATCGATTAAAAATATATGGCAGGTCTTCTTGAGCAAAACCTTTACCATTATCTTCTATAATAATTTCAATGTATAGAGGATTTTTACTATAATAAGCAACAATCTGTCCACCATCTTCTACATGTTCACTACAGTTTTTAAGAATATTTAAAAGAGCTTCCAAAGTCCAGTTAATATCAATGTTAAATTCTACAAACGAAGAGTCTTCAATAAGAAATGTCTGGTTTTTTTCTTTTAAAATTTCTTCTATAGGTTCAACTGCATGAGTAAGAAGAGAATGGACATCTATAAGCTTACTTTCAAATATTAAAGTACTTGCATCTAACTTTGACAAAGTAAGTAAGGATGACACCAATCTTTCTAATCTTAATATTTGATTTGTAAGTCTGTTGAGGTAATCTATTTCTTCCTTGGGACAACTTTCTGCAAGTAACTGTGCCATGAGCGACATAGAAGTAATTGGAGTTTTAAGTTGATGTGCGATATCTGCAAGATTATCTGAAAGAGTTTGTCTTTCTTTTAAAGCAAATTCTTTTGAGCAACGAAGTTCTCCCACAGTTTTGTATATCTCGTCTTCAAGATGTGAAAACTCATCTTCACAACGTAAAAGTACAGATTCTTTTCCTAAATTTACTTCTTCTAAATAGCTCGTAAGCATATTTATTCTATTCATATTTTTTCTTTTTTCTCTATACTGAATTATAAACATAACTATAGCCATTGTTGACACTATAATAAAGGACACTATCATGAAATAAAAAAAGTTTTTATACCAAAATGTATTTTTAGTATAACCATGTTTTAATAAAATCTCATTTCCCACATTAAAGTCATGAGAATCTGAATTTTTTAGTGATTCTAAAATATGTTCTGTAGATTTAGGATTAAGTTGATAGGATGTACCAATGGTTTTAGCTATCATATTATATTCTTCAGAAGAAGTTACAGTTGTTAGAATTATACTTAACAAAATAGTAATAACTAAACAGAATACTATAAAAATAACAGTATTATTGATATATTTTTTTATTTTCACTAGCTGTCCTCCATTCTGTATCCTATACCTCTCAAGGTTTTTATACAGGATGGATTTTTTAGTTTTTCTCTAAGTCGCTTTATTGTAACAGTAAGAGTATTATCATTTACAAAGTTGCCATCTATATCCCAGAGCATTTCTAAGAGTTTTGCACGAGTAAGTGCTTTATTTTTATTCTCCATTAGACTTAGGAGTAGTTTGTATTCTCCTGCTGTCAAAGAGATTTCAATATTGTCCAAATATACTTTGACTTCATCTTTATTCAATCTTATATTTTCACATGTAAGAGTGCTAGTAGTGTTAGAATGAGTACGTCTAAGTACAGCATTAATTCTAGATTGAAGTACTGAAAGTAAGAATGGCTTAACCACATAGTCGTCTGCACCCATATCCAAACCTTGTACAATATCTTTTTCATCATCGCGCACTGTCAAAAATATCACTGGAATATCTCTTATATTTTTAACATATTTACAAAATTCATATCCAATCCCATCAGGTAAATTTAAATCAAGTAGAATTAAATTGATATCTTTATCAAATTTTTTCTTAGCTTCAGTGATTGTACTATAACAACAAACTACATGGTTTTTCTTTTCTAGGGAAGCTTTTATCCCAAATGCAATTGTATCATCATCTTCTAAAAGAAGTATTTTTGCCATTTATTTTCAGTCCTTTCATTTAAAAGAAATTATAGTGTAAAAATATGGTTATCAGCATAAATAACTAACTGCTTGTGTGATATTGAATATTCAGTTACCAAACTGGAATTTGTTTTAATCTTTACTATTGCTCTTTTCTATAATAGTTCCAAGACCAGCTCCTACTATCATTCCAAATACTAATCCATAACACATAGATATTCCAGTTTTTCCTTGAGAGATACCAATCGCAAAACCGATAGCAATACCAATACCTGCACCTATAAACATAAATAAAGTAACATAACTATTTCTTTTATCTTTTTCTTCCATACACAGCCCTCCAACGTAAATTTCTATTTATACAGATATTATACAGATACACAAAATCATACACAATGGAAATCCTTGTTCTACAACAAAGTTATCATTTTATCCTCTAGATTATCCTGCACAGAAAATAAAATTCCTGTCAAAAAACTTATAAATTAAAACTACGCTTTAAGTGAATCTATCAAAAGACCAAGAGTGGTTTCAATAAATTTTTTTTCTTCTATATTAAAATTGTTGAGATACGATTTTCCTGTTATAGATAATAAATTAAAAAATCCTGTAAGTGTAAATATTGATGAATACATAAGAGTGGGTATCTCAATATCTGACCTAATACTTCCATCAACTTTTCCTATTTCAAATAGTTCTTGTATTTCTTCAAACATAAATTTATTGAAAGAAAAAAACTTTTCTTTAAAAGGTATCTCTAAGTCTGAGTTTTTAGATTGTACAAGTCCAATCATTCCCATTAAAGCTAGTAAAGAAGGCTCTTTACAGTAGAATTTATGAAATGCAGAATATGAAAATTTTAATCTTTCAAATCCAGTTTTACCTTTTGAACTTTCTATTTTAACACTATCCCAAAGTCTTTTATACCCTCTTAGTACAACAGCAAAAAACAAATCTTCCTTGCATGAGAAATATTTATATATAGTACGTTTTGTATATTCTGTTTCCTTTGCTAGTTCATTCATAGAGGTGTTATCAAATCCATTAAGACAAAATAATTTTTCTGCTTTGACAACAATTTCATTTTCTCTTTGGATTTTTTCTTTATCTCTTTTTGATAATTCTGGCATATAAGACACTCCTTTTTACTGATTCCATTGATAAAATAGTATACTAGTGGCATACTTATATAACAACGGTATACTATTGCGAATAAAATTAATGTAAAGCACTATAATTTATTATAACTTTACTAATTAATTATATAGGTAAAATATAAAAAAGGGGGATTTATTTATGCAAATAAAAGAAAATATCTTGTTGTTAGATAGTACTCGTGGTGCAAATTGTTTTATTGTGTTTGATGAAGAGATTACATTGATAGATACAGGACTTCCTTTTATGGGGAATGGTATAATTAAAGAATTAAAAACACTTGGGATTCAACTAACTGATATTAAGCATATTTTACTGACTCATCATGATGTTGACCATATGTCTAATATTAAGTTATTGAAAGAATATACAGGAGCAAAAGTGTGGGCTCATATGGAAGATATCCCATTTATTATAGGAGAGAAGGATAGACCTGGATTCAAAAAATTTATTGGAAAGACAATTGCAAAAAGAATTATTAAAGATATAGAGCCTTATAGAGACAATATGCAAGTTGGAAATATAAAAATTATTCATACACCAGGACATACACCAGGACATGTTTGTATGCTTTTTGAAGATGTTTTGTTTGCAGGAGACTTAGTTAAGAATAAGAACGGAAATATAATTCCATATCCTAATCTGTGGAACTGGGACTCTGAAAAAATGATGAAATCTGTAAATGAGTTAGAAAATTTAAAATACAACTGGATATGTATGTCTCATGGAAGCCCTTGTACTAAAGAATAAAAATAATAACTTATGATACATTATTTAAAATAATAACTATTGACTATATACAACGTTGGTGATAGTATAATATCCAAGATAGAGTATAAGGTGGTGAATTTTTCTGATACGTACTTTAATTTTATATTATTTAAATATTAAGCCAACACATGGATATGAAATTCAAAAATTTTTACAAGTTTCTGGTGCAGATAGATGGACCAAAATACAATCTGGTTCAATCTACTATGCTTTGACAAAGTTAGAAAAAGATGGATTAGTTAGAGTTTTGAGAGAAGAAAAAAATGGTGCTAGAATTCGTAAGATTTATGAGATTACACAAAGTGGTAAAGTGGAGCTAAGAGAAGAACTACAAAAAGAACTGCAAATGCCTATAGTTCCAATAGGTTCAAATAAGTTTTTGTTGTATAATATTTTAGATGTATTACCAAGAGATACTATACAAACCAATCTTGAAAAGCATATAAAGCATCTGATAGAGCAGAAAAAGTATTGGGAAAACTGGAAAGAAATTAAAAAGATTGATAAAAAAAGCCTTCCAACAGAAAGAATTGCCTTTGATATGACAATTGATAATTTGAATTATCAAATACTATGGCATGAGGAAATACTAAATAATATTGATAAGTACATATCTGTTGGTTATGAAACACAGAACGTCATTAAATCTATAGATTTTTCAAATATAGAAGAAGATTTTTTATTTGCAAATGAGGCAACAAGTGAACTATTAGAGGTTCAAAAACTCAGAGATGAAATAATTAATAATCCAGACAAAGCTATAGAAAATATAGATAAAATAATACTAAAATTACAAAATAAAAAATAAGTTTATTCATAATAACACGGGTCAAAGACTCGTGTTTTAAAAAAACAATATATACAACATTGGATATATAATATTGGTTAAAATATTAGGAGGTTTTATAAATGGAAAATGTACTATTAGAGATTGAAAAGTTATCTAAAAGATATAAAAATAAGGAAGTTGTATCAAGGGAGAGTTTTAAAATACTAGAAGGGGACATTTTAGGTTTTATTGGGCCAAATGGAGCAGGAAAAAGCACCTCTATTAATATGTTTACTACGATTTTATCTCCAGATAGTGGCGATATATATTATAAAGGTAAAAGTATCAAAAATCAGCAAAATGTTTTTAAAAGTGCTATTGGTGTTGTGCCACAAGAACTGGCAATATATGAAGATTTAAGTGCATATGATAATGTTAAATTCTTTTGTTCATTGTATGGTTTTAGAGGAAACGAACTCAAATCTCGAACTAAAGAGGCCTTAGAGTTTGTTGGACTTTGGGGTAGACACAAAGAACTTCCATCAAAATTTTCTGGAGGAATGAAACGCAGATTAAATATAGCTTGTGCAATCGCACATAGTCCTAAAATTCTCATTATGGATGAGCCAACAGTTGGAATTGACCCTCAATCGAGAAATAAAATTATGGAAGCAATTAAAACGATTAATAAGAATGGTACAACAATTATTTACACTAGTCACTATATGGAGGAAATAGAAGCTTTATGTAATAGGATTATTTTAATTGATGAAGGAGTAATTTTAGAAGACTTAGATAAGAGCGTATACAAAGATAAGTATTTAAAACTTGGTTTCAAGACCTTGGAGGATATTTTTTTATATCTTACAGGTACAAATTTGAGAGATTCGGAGGAATAATATATGAGATATTTTTTACCATTGTTTAGATTAGGAATAAAGAGAAGAAGTAAAGATTTTTTTATTTTATTTTATAATATTGTTTTTCCATTAATAATCATAATGTTATTAGGATATTTAACATCAAAATCTTATGGAACAGAATTTACATCATATAACTATTATACTATTGTCACAATACCATTTTGTGTACTTATGGGAATTATTAGTGTTTCATATGCGGCACAAGATGAGAAAATTTCTAGTACATCATATCGTTATATGATTTCTCCTATTTCTATAACAGCACTAGTACTTTCAAAACTTTTTTCTTGTACAATTATACTTTCACTGTGTAATGTAATAACTTTAATGATAATAAAAAGTGTTTTTCAGATAAGTTTTGGTGGAAATTTTTTAGTTATTATTTTTCTTTTAGTGTGTGAATCAACTGTAGTATCAGCTATAGGTTTATTTTTAGGTCTTGCATGCAAAACCTTAGATATACTACGTAATATCATTAATATACCAATAGTGATTTTTGGTTTCTTAGGAGGAGTATTTTTTCCAGTTAGTTCATTAAACCCAATTGTTTCATTAGCAATTAATATATCACCATTGACTTGGGTCAATAGGAGTATAGTTACTTGTATTTATGATAATAATTTTCAACCTATTTTTTATATATCATCTATATTTGTAATGATAAGTATTTTAATTACAGTACTTACAGTTAAATTTTTTAAAAAGGAGGCATTTATATAGTGAACCTAATAGGTATTTTTAATAATAATTTTAAAAGAAATATAAATAAAAAATCAGGATTTTTAGTAACACTCTTATTTCCAATAATTATAGTAATACTTGGAGTAATGGCAAACTACATAAGTAAACCACCTTTTAATATTGGTATTTTAAGTGAGTATAAAAATGAGCAAGTTTTAAATGAATCTGAAAAGAATATTTATACAGATATGGTTAAGGCATTAAAAAGTACTCAAGGAATTGATGTTGAAACTGCAGATTTTAAAACAGTTAAAACTGATATTATAACTGGAAAATATTCTGCTGTTATATATTTTAATAAGGGTAATTTCGAACTTTATTCTATAAAAGATAAAAGTACAAATAATATATTAGAGTATTTAATAGAATCATATAAAGAAGATTCAACACCTATAAATATAAGTAAACTACAAGAAAATACATTAGGGGTTTTGCAAAGAATAATTGCTTTTATTGTATTATTTTTAATGATAACATCTACTATTACAGCATCAATGATTATTAAAGATAAGAATTCAGGTACATTTACAAGAATATTATATTCACCACAAAATATAAGAGGATATGTGTTAGGGAATATGCTATATAACTTTGCAATCACATATTTTCAATATCTAGTTTCTATAACTATTATTAAATTATTTAATATTGATATTAGTATCAGTTATATAAATTTACTTTTAATGGGTGTATGGATATCGGCTTTGGCAACTTCTTTTGGAACATTTGTATCTTCCTTGTTTAATAAAGAGATGTATGCAAATTTATTTGCTACTGGTATATCTCTTATATTATCACTTGCTGGTGGTTCATTTATTCCAATTGATAAAATGCCTACTATGTTGCAAAATATGAGTATCATAAGTCCTATACGATGCTTTATAAGTATTTCCACTTACATGGAAGATGGGAAAGGATGGTTTTCTAATATGAACTATATTTATATTTTAACAGCAATAATAGTAGCTTTAATTTTGTTAACTGTGGGATGCACTAAAAGAGTAAAATATTTAAATAAAATTGAGAACTAAATAAAATTAAAGAAAAAATAAATAGTTATAATTAAAATAAGTAAACAATCACATTATCCTATCAGTGCAATGTGATTGTTTATCCTAGATTATAAATATTATAATACATGGTTATAATACAGATGTTTTTTAGAATAGCCATGTATCAGTATTAAAGCACATTTTTTGTATATCATCAATAAAACAACTTACATGGTATCCATCAGTAGCTGCATGATGTACTGTTATAGAAAGAGGGAGAAGTATTTTTTCATCTTTTTGATGATACTTACCTGATTCAACTGTAGGGAAATAATAATTTTCAAGACCATGATTATGTACAGTAAAGCTTTTAAAACTAATCCATGGAAGACATGAAACAGTATAGCAATTTTTTGGAGGATTAGGTTTTGCTAAAAAACCATAATTTTTTCCATATTGTTCAACATCATTTAAGTAACTCTTATAGAATATTGAAAAATCTTTATTGTATTCTGTCCATATTGATGAAAAAGTTTTATTATCATCATGAAAAATTGCATAGAATGGAGTTAAAGTATCCCAATATCCTAGTTCATTTTCATCATATGCAATCTTTAGTTCTTTATATCGATTTAAACAAGTTGTTACTATATATAGATATGCTGGATAAAATTTGATATTTTTCTTTTTCGTTTCATCAAGTAAATGAGTAATATCTATTTCTATAGTTAAATCAAATCCTACATTTGTCATCTTTGAAAAATAATAAAAATGTGTATATCGTTCCCAGTTTTGTAAGTCAATTTTATGGAATTGTTGTTTATTCATATAAAATCACCATATCCTTTATAAGATTTATTTGATTATCAATATCGTTATCTGTAAGTATTAAAACAGGTGCGGATGTCTTCATACTATCAAACAAGAACATTATGTGTGTTGCAAGTATTGTAGAATTACATTTTTTAAATTCATTTTTAGATTGTCCATAATCTATTAACTTCGAAAGCATTGTAATAGCTGAGTTATATCTTTTGTTCATATAATCACGCTGGTCTTTTTCTACAAAAGCAAATTCATGGATTGCAAAATCTAGTCCAGAATATTCACTTTGTATTTCTGACTTTTGTTGATTAAGAAAATACTCTAACATTTGCCTAGCTGATATATTTTCTTTGATACTTTCATCTAATAAATTTTTAGCATTGTCTTTATGAGAATTTAGCATATCAATAAAAATTTCTTTTGTTGAATTAAAATGTCTGTATAGACCACCACGACTTAAATTACATGCTTCACAAACATCTTTCATAGTTACATTACTGTAGCCTTTTTCAGAAAATAACCTTATTGAAGTATCAATAATAAATTGTTTAGTTTGTATTCCCTTTGTTGCCATAGATTTTCCTCCTTTGCGACATGCGTGTCGCTTTTGATTATAAGACACTTATGTCGCTTTGTCAATTTAAATTTATATAGTATAAAACAGTTAGGTGTAAGATAACTTAATTTATTTTAAATTAAGAAAGAAATTTATTAAAGATAGTAATAATAATATTGACTTTTAAAACTTACATATGTAATATATAAATTACTATCAATTATAATATTTAAGATACATATTTTTTATGAGTATATTTAAAAACAATAGACCAATAAAAAAGTATATAATTGATATATTTATGGGCTTATTTTAAATTTAAAGCTTACATATGTAATATATTGAAGAATAAGGGGGTTTGTATGAAAAAAAAGATAAAAACAAAGAAATTACTAATCCTTGGAGCTTTAATCTGTTTAGTTACAGTTATTATTGGTCTTACAATTAATTTTGTATTGAATGGATTTAATAAAATCAAACCAGATGAAGTATTAAAACAGTATATGTCTTTCGCAAATGAAAGACAATATGAAAAAATGTACAATCTATTAGATGAGAAAAGTAAACTAGAAAACAAAAAAGAAGATTTTATCTCTAGAAATAAAAAAATATACGAAGGAATTAGTGCACACAATATAAGTATTGATATTAAGGGCATTAAAAAAGATGAAGATGAAGGTACAAAAATAAATTATGATTCTAAAATAAACACTTTAGCAGGAGAAATCTCATTTTCAAATGAAGTATTGTTGACTAAAGACAAGCAAAAAAACTATAGAATAAGATGGCAGTCAAAAGTTATATTTCCAGAACTTGAAAATGATAATAAGGTTCTAGTATCAACACTTAAAGCTAAAAGAGGAAATATTTTAGATAGAAATGGTGAAGTACTTGCTGGTCAAGGTCTTGCATCTGTTATAGGATTAGTGCCTGGAAAGATGAGTAATAATGTAGAAGACCTAAAAAAACTATCTGATTTACTAGATATACCAGTTGAGAAAATCCAAAAAAAATTAGATGCATCTTGGGTAAAAGAAAACTCAATGGTACCTATAAAAACTATTGAAAAAATAGAAGAAAATCCAGATGGATCTGTAAAAGAAAAAGATAAATCATTACAAGAATCATTACTTAGCATTTCAGGAGTTAAAATATCTAATACAGAGGTAAGAGCATATCCACTAGGTGAAAAAGCTGGTCATTTAACTGGGTATGTTCAAAATGTGAATGCAGAAATATTAAAAGAAAAAAAGGGAAAGAACTACAATGTTAATAGCATAATAGGTAAAATTGGTTTAGAAAGTTTATTGGAAGACAGAATACGTGGTATTGATGGATGTGAGATTATCATAGCTGATAGATATGGAGATAAAAAAGAAACTTTAGCAATTGTTCCAAAGCAAGATGGGGAAGATGTCAAACTGACCATTGATTCGAAGATACAGAGTAAATTATATGACCAGTTGAAAAATGATAAAGGTTGCGCAGTAGTTATGAATCCTAAAACAGGAGAGATTTTATCTCTTGTAAGTAGTCCATCATACAATCCAAATGAATTTATACTAGGTATGTCAGGGGATAGATGGAAGGAACTCAATGAAAATGAAAATAAACCAATGTATAATAGATTTAAAGCCAGACTATGCCCTGGGTCTTCTTTCAAACCAGTTACTGCTGGTATTGGTATAACAACAGGAAAGATTAATCCTAATGAAAATTTTGGACATAGTGGTCTTAGTTGGCAAAAAGATTCTAGTTGGGGAAGTTATAAGGTAACTACATTAAAGGATTATGGAAATACTGTAAATATGAAAAATGCATTGATTTACTCTGATAATATTTACTTTGCCAAAGCAGCATTAAAAATAGGTGAAAATGTATTATCAAAAGAATTGTTAAAACTGGGATTTGAAGAAAGTATACCATTTGAATTTGGATTAGCTTCTTCAAAATTTGGTACTGACAATAAATTTGATACAGAAATACAATTAGCAGATAGTGGGTATGGTCAAGGTAAAGTACTTGTAAATCCAGTACATATGGCATCAATATATTCAACTTTTGTCAATGATGGAAGTATGATAAGGCCTTATCTTGAATTTAAAGAAAATCCACAGACTGAATTCTGGAAAAAAGATGTGTTTTCTAAAGAGTCTGTGAAAATTATTCGTGATGATTTAATTCAAGTTATTGAAAATCCAAATGGAACAGGCCATAGTGCTAAAACTGAAGGAGTTACTATTGCTGGAAAAACTGGTACAGCAGAAATTAAAGCATCAAAAGATGATACTACTGGAACAGAGCTTGGATGGTTTAATGCTTTTACAGTTGATGAAAATAGTGACAAACAGTATTTAGCATTAGCTATGGTCGAAGATGTGAAACATCGTGGAGGAAGCCATTATGTTATACCTATTATAAAATCAGTATTTGAAGATTAATATGATGTATTAGAGATTATATTTTTGGCTTATTTTTAGATAAAAGTCAAACTAATAAGAGACTTCACTATATAGTGAAGTCTCTTATTAGTTCAAAAAATAAAATAGTGGCAACAATTGAGGATGTGAGGGAGAGTTGCCACTATTTGTATAGGGTATTATATTATGTTTTTAAGCTAGTTTTACTATCTTCTATGTTTATATAATAAACCTTGTATATGAATTTTATAGAGAATTAATTTGAATATTGTATGAAGTTTTTAAATCTTAAAGAAAAAGTATTAGGTTTTATGTAAATAAATAAAAACTTACATAAATATTTAAACTATTTATAAATAAAATCACATATTTAGAGTATTTATATAGATATGTGTAAACAAATTACAACCATCAAATTTTTTTATTGTAATTTTAAAAGTATATTTGCATTAATTTGTCTTATATATTTTTTTATCATTTAAAATAGACAATGTTATTTTGGCTGCTGTGATACCATTAGAATAATCTTTACTTTGAATGTTTGTTGCAAATAAATAAGTATTTCCATTTTTTTCTACATAGCCTATAAACCAACCATTTACATCTTTTCCATTTATATTAGCAGTACCAGTTTTTCCATAAAGCGATACTCCAGCTTCTTTAGATATCAATAATGAATCTTTTACAGTTTTTATATTGTCATCTTTAAATTCAAATTTATTTGTATAAAAATCTTTAAGTAAATTTACCTGTTCAATAGGTGAGATTTTCAAAGAAGATTCTAACCAATAGTTTGATATCCCAGATGAAACATCACAATTTCCATAGTTAATTTTTTTTAGATAAGTTTGTACGTTTTTCATACCATTTTTTTTGTCTAAATCTTGAAAATACCAGTTAACAGAGTTTTCCATAGCGGAAAATAAGTCATGGTCTTTATTCCAAGAATCATTAGTAGAATACTTCCCATCCCAATGAATGTATGAATTATCTCTTGTTATCACACCATTTTCTAATCCCAACAAAGCACTATAAATTTTATAAGTGGAGTCTGGTGAAATTCTCGTTTTACTTTTTTCTTCATTATAAATATGATACTGATTGGACTCTAAATCATACATTACAAAACTCCCATCAAAACCCTTGAAATACTGACTTAAATCTTCATATAAAGTTTGATTACTTGTAATATTATATTTTTCATTGACATCTGCCATAATGGATAGTGTAGGGCTACTTCCAAATACAATTAAAGCTATTATTGTAAAAATTAAAATACTTTTAAGTTTTAAAGCTTTTGACTCAATTTGGAAATCTGTTATCTTTAATATACGTCTTTTTATTTGCTTTTTTGAACCACCAATATCTGAAGTAAGTGTGAGATTAGATGGTTTTGATAGATTGTCTATAAAATTTATTATGGTATGTCCATATTCTATGTAGCTATTCTCATCAAGTCTTTTTAAAACTGAAATATCACATGCAATCTCACGGTCTAATCTCATTTCTTTAAGTGCATACCAGATAAGAGGATTAAACCAATATAATATTTGGAAAAAACACATTAGATAATTTACTAAAATATCTTTGTTTTTAGAGTGTTGTAATTCATGAAGTAAAATATATCTTATGTCTTTTAAAGATAATTTAGATATAGATTCGCTTGGTAATATAATATGTGGCCTAAAGTATCCAAATGTAATAGGTGTATTTATAATAGATGATTTACATAGTATAAAATTCTTATCTAAACCTATATTTTCTTTACAGTGCTTAAAAAGTGAAAGTATCTCTTCATCTTCTAAAATTTGTACTGATTTTTTTATATTTCCTATTTTAAAATTACAATGAACTGTAATAATTATCATGGTTGTAATTCCAATTATCCATAATGTTAGCAATAAAATATTTAAATTATCGAAATTAGATTGACTCAAAGATACTGAAAAATCTTTTAATGCATTTGAATTATTAATTATACTGTCTGAAGAGTTTTTTACAATAGAAGTATTTGCTGTATTATTTTCAATCTGAGTAAAACTAGATATATAGCTAAATATATTTAAATGATTAATATATTTAAGCGGAATAAATGGGATTATTAACATTATAAGTATCATAAACCCGATATTGTATTGATACATTGCAGAAATATGTTTTTTTAATATTTTTTTAGCAAGCAAAATTATAATAATTAAAAAAGATAAGGTTATTGTGCTAAGCAAGAATCGAATAAAAAATGGAGCATACATACTTACTTATCCTCCTTAGTTTTCCTTTTATCTAAAATATGTCTTAATTCTTCTATATCATCTTCTGATAATTTATCATTCTCTAAAAAATTTAGTACCATAGAATTAAGCGTTCCATTATAAAAGCGATTTAAAAAAGAACTACTTTCTGTAGATACATACTCTTCTTCTTTAACAATTGGAGTATAAACAAAGACTCTGCTATTTTTTTCATATGCCAAAGCTCCCTTTTTAACCAAACGCAACAACATTGTCTGAATAGTCTTAGGACTCCACTTACTTGTTTTTACTAGCTTTTCAATCACTTCATTCGTACTAATAGGAGCATATTTCCAGATGATTTTCATTACTTGATATTCTGCTTCTGAAATCTGTGGTAGTTTTTTCATAAGATACCTCCTTATACTTACATTTGTAATATATAAAGTATATTATCATTAGTTTGCTTTGTCAATTTTTTTAAATAGTTCATTTTTAGTCATCTAGAAAGTATATGTATTTAAATATAAATAGTATTAATTAAGTTGTATATCTATGACTAATTAATCTGTATGTATGGTAAAAAATTAAATATAAGGATTATATTGACAGTTAAAAAAATAGTTGATATACTTATTGTTGATATAACAACTAAAATGGAGGTATAAATTATGATAATTACAGTTATAAATGGAAGCCCTAGAAAAAATGGGGCAACATCAAAGGTTTTGACTCAGTTATGCAAAGATATAAAAAAAATTAAACCAAATGTCAAAATCAATTTTTTTAATCTAAGTGAAGTCAATCCATCATATTGCATTGGTTGTTTAAATTGTTATAAAATAGGTAAGTGTATTAATCAAAATGATAAAGTAGAGTATATTCATGATATAATTACTAAGAGTGATGGCGTTATATTTGGTAGTCCAACTTATGGAAGTAGTGTAACTGGTCTTTTTAAGGTGTTTACAGATAGAGCTCATATGATGTTAGAGCGATTATT
Organism: Clostridioides sp. ES-S-0048-02; assembly: GCF_020658495.1. Classification (NCBI taxonomy): domain Bacteria; kingdom Bacillati; phylum Bacillota; class Clostridia; order Peptostreptococcales; family Peptostreptococcaceae; genus Clostridioides; species Clostridioides sp. ES-S-0048-02. The sequence continues at coordinate 24,312 of NZ_JACVWH010000015.1, read as the reverse complement.
GTATCATAAACCATGTATAGCAGTTACAACATATGAAAATGCTCGTGGTTCAAAAGCTATTTCTTTTATGAAATCAATGGTTTTAGATTCAGGAGGTTATGTTTGTGGTCATTTATCTGTAAAGGTTGGATTTAATCAAAATCCTATAGTTGAAAGAGTAGAATCAAAGATACAAAAGGTATCTAAAAAATTTGTTTATTGTATAGAGGAAAAGAAAAATCCACCTGTGTTTTCTCAAATCTACGACTTTATTGCTATGAATATTATTTTAAAGCCAATGGCATTTAAAAATATTGAGCAATATAAAGGAATAATTGATAGATGGGAGGCGCAAGGTATTATTTAGATGGAGGTATTATGAGAGATTTTGAGAAATTATATGAAGTTACAAGTAAGTTAATAAGTACTTCATTGAAAGTAAAAGAAGATTTAAAAAAGATGTTTAAGCAAAATGGGTATGATATAACAACTGATCATTATGCTTTATTAAGATTTCTATGGGAACAAGATGGAATTTCTCAAATAGATTTGTGCGAAAAATCATGTAAGGATAAATCTAATACAACAAGAATTTTAGATGTTATGAAAAATAAAGGATTGATTGTTCGTAAAGTAGATGTTAAAGATAGACGAAAATTTCAAATATTTTTAACAGATGTAGGCAGAAAATTGGAAGAGCCATTAAATAAAATTGCAGATATATATGCAACAGAGACATTTAAAACTATTTCAGATGAGGAGCTGTCTTTATTTACTGAAGCTTTAGATAAACTCAGTAAATAAGTATAAACTATGTTTTAAGAAGTCTTTTTAACTCATTGATGATACAAAACAATAGAAAGAGGGATAAGGATGAGTTCTAAGATTTATTATTTTTCTGGAACAGGAAACTCTTTAGTGGTTTCAAAGACTTTAAAAGAAATGTTAAATGAAAATGGGGAAGTAATACCTTTAGCTATACATAGAAAAGAAAGACATATAGACGTAAATGAAGATATATTGATAATTGTTTTTCCAGTTTATTTCGCTGATGTTCCTGATATAGTAAAGTTTTTTATAGATAAGTTAAATTTTAATAGTAATACTCATATATATGCTATTGCCACTTGCAATGGGGTGGCTGGACACAGTTTATTTACTATAGATAAATTACTTAAGAAAAAGGGTAAAAAATTATCTGCTGGTTTTTTAATTAATATGCCTGGAAATGCTTTGATAACACCTCCAGATGTTGAAGAGGAAAGATTGAGAAGTCAAACTAATAGAGTAGCTGAAGTTGCAAAATGTATCAATAACTTGGAATTTGGAAATATAGAGGGAAAAAACAATTTAAAGTCACATATAGATAGTGTTGTACTTCGTCTAGTAGGTAAAAACATGCAGATTGCCACCACTAAATTTTTTGCAGAAGATAATTGTAATGGGTGCGGAACATGCAAAAGAGTTTGTCCATTAGAAAACATAAGTATAGTTGACAGAAAACCAAAGTGGGGTAATGAGTGTGAAAGATGTTTAGCCTGTTTTCATTGGTGTCCAAAAGAGGCTATTAATATAAAAAAATCGTTTTTGACAGATAGAAAGAAGTATCACCATCCAGATGTTACAGTAAAGGATATATTTTTAGAAAAATAGATAAGTTTGATTTGTTCAATGATGGACAATATTAAAGGTTAGTGATAAATAATATTAAATAAAAATTTAAATTTACTATAAAAAAAGTACTATAATTATAACTTATGATTTGAAAAGTAGAGTGCCTCAAAGCGTTTTTATGAGGCACTTTTCTATTATTTTATAAGTTCTATCATTTTTTGAATATCTTCTGAGGCCATTTCGAATTTTGATTTTTCAATCAATAAGTTCCCACCAGTCATAATATATGATGGAAATATTCGTAAATTGTCATAATAAAGTTCATTATTACGAAGTTTGTATGTTGAAATAGAAGGAACTGCATTCTTTTTTGTATGTTTTTTAGTAATCATATTAAAAGATTTTTTTGCTACATCTCCCATTAACATTATTACCTTTAGATTGCTGAATAATTTAATTTCTTCTTCTAAAATAGGCATGTGCGATTGAATAGTGTCGCGAGTTATTGTATATTCTGATTTAGGTAATTTTACTGCATTTGTTATATATATGCCTAGATTTAAGATATCGTTTATGCTAGATACTTTTATACCTGCATTTTGGAATAAAGGGATTGTATTTTTTAAGTAGTCAGCATGCTCATCTAAACTATAAAAATCATCATTAGGATTACTTGGTACAACTTCGTTAATCATTATAGTTTTTATAGAGTCTGTATCTATTGTTATATTGGGAAGATATGATAAGACTTCATTATCCTCAAAAAGATTATTATTTTTAATAAATTCATTTAAAGTTGATTTTATATTTATCTTCATATGTTTAAGCTCCTTAATTTTAAGCCTTAAATACTATAAAAAGTAATTGTAAAGCAAAAGAATTTTAAAAACATAATAGCACAATAAACATGACAACATAATGTCATGTTTATTAATTAATAACTTATATAAAGAATATCCTTTGAAAAGTTCAATTCTATTTAAAAACATAAATATGCCCTCCAGAAATAATATTAATCTATTACCATTATAAAAGAAATTAATTCTAAACTGTTATAAACCAAAGATAGTAAAATTACATTGACTTGTAAAGTTTTTAGAAGTACGATGTAAATATTAAAATTAATAAATCAATGTTTTTATAATGAAATGTATTAATAAGATTACATAAAGATTGGATGGAGATTTTATATGAAAAAAATGCCAGAAGGAAAAATAAATATAGATACACAGGAAGTATTACAACAAAAAGTTAAAGAATGGAAAGCTGTATATGAAAAATATAGAAGTACTTTAAATGTAAATGCTAAGTCTATTTTGGAATTAGTAGAATATTTGAAACAAAAGTATACACTAAAAGAAGAAGCTTCGGAAGAATTTAAAAATGTAGTCATTAATAATATTAAGTTAAACAAACCTTTTTCAAAAAAGATACCAAGCAATAGAGAATTAAAACCTATTGTATTTACAATTCAAAATGAAGGAAAAGCAAAGACTTTATATGAAAATCAAGAAGAAGTTTATAGTGGTTGTTCTATTGTTGTAGGTATGGAATTTGAAACAGGTTGTGTTTTTGTGGAAGGTAGTAGTGAACTTGCTGATGAAATAACTGCATTTAAAGGATTAGATGAAGATGATATAAATAATTATTATTTAGTAGCAAATTATGTTAGATGTATAAAGAAATATAATCTTATAGATGAATAAATACTTTAAATTAGGCAAAGTAAATCTAGCTGACATACTGTAGAAAATCAAAAGAAATAGATAACTGTGTATTTAAAAGTCAATTAATGTGATTTTTCTCAAAATCGTTTGATTTTACAAATTGTATTAAACTTATATACTATTTTTGCTAATTTACTACTTTTAAACCATAAAATATATCAAGATACGAGAGTATATGTAAATATACACCAAATGAAAACATAAAAAAAGACCATAAATAAAGGCGATAGCAATATTTGTGGTCATAAAGATATATAATCAAAAAATCTATAGGATTATAGTTTTAAAAAGATAACTTATTATGTTTTATTTATAGATATTAATTTATTATTATCATTCTATAATATCTATACAATCAATAATATCCATTTTTTTAATTCTCCTTAAAGGAATAAGAGTGGCTATAATACATGCAATTATAGAAACAAGTGTAGCTTGTGAAATCGAAACAATTGGGATATTAGTAAAATCAATTTTTTCTATAGTAGCCATGTTTATTATAACAGTACTGGCATATCCTGCAATTGAACCAAATATAGAAGCAGAGATTCCATAATAACAACCTTCCCATAAAAACATTTTGTATAAACTACTGTTACTCATACCAATAGCTCTCTTAACTCCAATTTCATTAATTCTAGTATTAATGTTTGTATGAGTTGTGTTAATAATGTTTAAAGTACCAATCAAACCTACAAATAGTATAATAGTCCATGCTAAAAATTGTATTTGTTTGAAACTTTCTTTAAGTTGGTTGTCTGATTCAATATACGATATCCAACGAGAACCTGGATTGTTTTTGCAAATTTGTTCAATAGATAATTTTATTTCTTCTAAATTTGATTTATCTTTAGCATAAACATTTATCTGACTGAATCTATTTTTATTTGTTAGGGTGTCATATACAGTATCATATACAATAACATCAATACCATTTAACCAACCATTACCCTGCAAATTAATCATTTTATCTACAGTATTGTATACTTTTAATTGTTTTTTATTAATTGTAATATTATCCTTTGGTTTTAGATTTGTAGCCTTAAATTTTGTATCTGATGTAGAAATAGCAATTGGATTTTTTATAAGACATAGAGAGCCATTTTTGAAATCCTCCAATAAAGAATCTTTTACAGAAGGTATTAATTCTTTAAGAGTTTGTTCATCAACTCCAATAACTTTTAACATTTCAGAACCATTTTTAAAGTTAATATCTGTATTTATTTCCCCTTGTTTATATTCAGAGTATTTGATAAAAGAGGTACGATTGATATTTTTCATGTTAACTATTTTATCTAGCGTAGATTTATCAAAGCCAGGCACTTCATTTATTAAAGAAAAATCTCCTTTTTTTAAGTCACTAACCGATTTGGATACATCTAATACATTAGAAAATTCACTCAGTGCAACAAATACTGTTATACTCATAAATAATGATAGTATAGTTATTATAGTTCTACCTTTATTTCTTTTTAGATTTAGCCATGCTAGATGTCTTTCGAAGTTTTTGATTGGTTTTTCTCGTTTAATCTTAATTTTTCTTTTGATTTTGATAGTGCTACCAGCCATAGCAATTTTAGGAGAAACATGTGAAGCATATATTGCTGATGGTAAAGCCGCAACAAATGAAAATACTAGTGAAATACTAACACTTAATAATAGTGGAATTAAGTATGCTGTTGAATTTCTCTGTATAATCTCAGGCATTTGTTTACTGTCATTTACTAAAAATATATCTGGATTTAAAATATTCGTAACCATCTCAGTTATGCTTTCAGAAGAAACAATTCCAATTATAGCTCCAATAGGTATAGCGATAGCGCATAAAAATAAAATTTGTAAGATAATAATTTTATATAGTTGCCTTGGTTCAGCTCCAATTGCTCTTAAACATCCATACTCTTTGATTTTCTTTGTAACAGAAATTTTTAAAATATTATAGATTACAAGTCCAGAGGCCAGTAGTACTAAGAGTGCAACAAATAAAGATATTATTATAATTATAGACATGCTATCACTATTGGAACTGTTTTTATCTCCTTCAAAGTTAATTCCTAATGTATTTAAATAAACCCAGTTGTATTGAATTGAACTACGAGAAATATTGACTTTTTTGGCTAATTGATTTACAATTTCCTGAAATTTATTTTGTTGCTTTATTTTAAAATCCAATGATGATAAAGCATATCTTTTAGGTAATAGATTTTCTGATGTACCTTTACCTACAACACTATTTACTATTCCACTTGCATAGCCTGTGTAGTCATTTTCTAAAATACCACTTAGTTTAAAATTGGTTTTATAACCATAGGGTTGTTCTGTATCATTTAAGAGTGAGATATTTAAATCCATAGGAATAGTTATACCAAGTTTTGGTTTTATTCCCATAAGTTGTAAGGTGTTTTCATCTAAAGCAATCTCATTTTTATTTTTAGGAAGATTTCCAAACTTTAGTTTCATTAGTTTTGGATAGTTGGAAAGTCCTATTTTATCGTATTCTTTTACAAGTATAGAGATACCTTTATTCTTTATTTTACTAGTACCAAGTGTTGTTGAAAGACCAGCTTGGTAGATTCTATTATCTTTTTTTAGTTTATCAACTTGAGTTTTATTGAGTTGGTGAAAGGATACATGTCTATCACCATTAAAAGAGCGAGCTTGCTCTTTTCTTAAGTTTTGAAGTATGCCAATTGATTGACCTACTACAGTTGTCATTATAGTTGACATTATTATTGCAATAACAATTAATGTAGTCATAAGTTTTTGGTTTTTTAACTCTTTTATTGAAAGTGAAAGGTAATTCTTCATTACTATTTCACCTCCATAAGTACACCATCAATTATTGAAAGCTGTCTGTCAGCAAGCTTTGCAATCCTATCATCATGAGTTATTACTACTAGAGTCTTTTTAAATTGTTTTGATGTTTTAATAAGAAGATTCATAACTTCACTACCACTTTTGCTGTCTAAGTTTCCTGTAGGTTCATCTGCAAATATTACATTTGGCTTTGCAATTAATGCTCTAGCAATAGCAACTCTTTGTTGCTGACCTCCTGAGAGTTCATGTGGAAGATGATGCAATCTATCTGAGATTCCAAGCAATGATGAAATTTCATTTAAGTATTCTTTATCAGGTTGTCTTTTATCTAATAATACAGGCATTGAAATATTTTCTGAAGCTGTCAAAACTGGTAGTAGATTAAACTGTTGAAATACAAATCCAAAACATTTTCTTCTAAGAGTGGAAAGTTCCTTTTCACTATATTTATACATATCTTTCCCATCAAGTAATACCTGCCCAGATGTAGGACTATCTAATCCACTCAAGATATGTAAAAGTGTACTTTTTCCACTTCCAGAAGGTCCAATGATAGAAACAAATTCACCTGAGTTTATTTCTAAATCAATGTTGTTTAATGCAATAACTTTGTTGTTATTAGAACCATATATTTTTGATAGTTGTTTTGCTTTTATAATCATAAAAAACACACTCCTTTTTTGTATAAGAAGAGTGTAAGTCATAAAACTCAATTTTCTCTCAACTTTTATACAATTATATAAATAGAAGTAAATTATAGACAAAAAGGATATAAATATATTTGAAATACTGTGTTAAAAAATAAGATAGATAGACTTATCTATATCTATTATTTTGAATCTCAATAGAAATTATAATTTAATAAAGAAATAAGAATAAAAAATTAAAATGAAATTTCCTTAGAGAAGTTTAATTAGTTTAAAGAAAATATTTAAAGAAAATTTATTAAAACTAGGCAGATTTAAGGGTATTTGTTGAGTACAATTCAATTCGTAGGGGTATAAGGGTTAAATGGATGTAATTTACTATTAAAGAAAAAGATTCCAAAATAAAGTAGGAGTTGCTATGAACATTTTTACTTAATATTTTTATTTGTTCATAGTAGTTGATATAGGAGGAGGATAACTACTAATAAAATTAACTGTAGCTTTGAAATCTAAATCTGTTATGGATTATTATTGTGATATAATAATTGTAAACATAAAATTAAACCAGATATTGGGAGGACTATAGAATATTGGGAAGACTATACAATATGAAGATAGTATTCGCAAAATTGCGAATAGGGGCAGTTCCACTTATCTTGAGCATTGCCCTAATTTTGACAGGTATATTGTCAGTTCGTTCTATCAACAACCTTGAGGGAGATGCACGTGTTATCAATTATACAGGTATTATCCGTGGTGCTACACAGAGACTGATAAAAAAAGAACTTGCTCATGTACAGGATGATAGTTTGATTGCACACCTAGATGATATACTAACAGGGCTTTCTAATGGAAGTGCTGAACTTAATTTAATAAGACTTGAAAGTGAAGAGTATCAATCATTATTAATAGAAATGAAAAAGGATTGGTCAGATATTAAGGTAGAAATCATGAGTTATAGAGATGGTAGTTCTGGGGACAAACTGTTTGAGATGAGTGAAGATTACTTTAACTTAGCGGACCAGTTAGTAATGGTTGCAGAGGTATATACTGATAAAATCGTTCAAGATGCTCGAAATTTATTGTTTTATATTAATATAGTGTTTATATTGATGGCAGGGCTATGTACTGTTTTTGCTTTCTGCCAAGATAAACGTCGCAGAAGATTGATTGAAGCTGAAAATGAGAATAAACTAAAGAACGAACAGTTATCAAAAAGGTTGCAAGAATTGCTTGTTCCTATAAATGAAATAACAGAACTAATGTATATATCAGACATTGATACCTATGATTTGCTATTTGTCAATGAAGCTGGAAAGAAAACTTTCAATATCAATGACGAAGAGCATTTGAAGTGTTATAAAGTATTGCAGGGATTTGATTCTCCATGTTCATTCTGTCAGAATTCTATTCTAAAAAAGGATGAAAATTATACTTGGGAACATACAAACCCAATCACTAAACGCCACTACTTATTAAAAGATAGATTAATGGAGTGGGAGGGCCGCACAGCAAGAATGGAAATTGCATTTGATATTACTGAAGCAACTAATGAAAAAATTGAACTAGAGAGCCGTTTGAAGAGAGATAATGTTCTTGTTGAGTGTATTCGAGAACTTTATCGCAATCATGAAACGTTAGATGCTACTAATTATGTATTGGAACAGGTAGGAAATTTGTTTTTAGCTGAACGTGCCTACATTTTCTTATTTCATGGTGATAATCTATCTAATATTGCAGAATGGTGTAAAGAAGGTATAATTCCACAAATTGATAACCTACAGGATTTACCACAGTCAGATTTTGCAATGTGGCTCAATGTGTTTCAAAAGCGAGGCAATGTAGTTATTCATGATATAGAAGACTTAAAATTGACTATGGAGTTTGAATATGAGATTCTTTTACAACAGAAAATTAAGCGTCTGGTCATGGTTCCATTAGAGCGTAATGGAAAATTAGATGGATGTATTGGACTGGATAACCCCCCTATAAACTTAACGGAAAATGCAGCTACATTTCTTGAAACTCTTAGTTATTTTATTATGATTGCAATGCATAGAAATGAAAATGAGGAAGTTCTTTATCGTTTAAGTTACTTAGACACTCTTACTTCTTTTTATAATAGAAACCGTTATATTCACGATATTGATAACCTTGTGGGCGAAAAAAATTCTATTGGCGTAGTATATTTAGATGTAAACGGACTCAAGGAAATCAATGATAATTTGGGACATGATTCTGGTGATGAGTTGCTTAAAGCATGTGCAAAAATCATTCAAAATAGCTTTGAAATAGGTTCCTACTATCGAATTGGTGGTGATGAATTTGTAATTATTTGCATAGATATAAGTGAGAATGAATTCAATGAAAAAGTTCAAAAATTAAGGAATAATTTTATGAATGATGAATGTAAAGCTGCCATTGGTTCAAAATGGGAAGAAAATTGTGAAAATATTCAATTCATTATAAAAACTGCAGACGAACTCATGTATGCTGATAAAAAAGAATTTTATCATAACCATCGTGCAACAGGACGCTATCGACATAATACTTATGTATTAGAAGATTCAGATAGATTGAAAGAAAAAAATATTTAATAAACAGTTTCAAGTTTATCTGTACATAAATTTATACATAAAGAGTAAAGAAGTTATTTAAGCAGAAGCATTAGTATGTTATTTGAATGATGATGGACTGAGTTAATTGACAGATAAATTTATTATTGTATTATAAAAATTAAATTTAATTAGCGAAATAGATTTTTATGTATTTGAAATGTGTTGTGTAAATCTATCTGATTTAAAAAAATCAGATAGATTATATTTATGTTTAAGGTTGCGTCTTTTTATTAGAATGTACGCTATAGGGTATATTTTAATAAAACTTAAAAGTTTATTATGTTTTATACAAGAAAATCTAGATTAAAAATTAAAGTACCTCTAGTCTTTTGTTGAGAACTTTGTTGTAATTTTAGCACCACCAATTGGATTGTTTTCAATAAAAATAGAGCCACCATGTTTCTCACATAATACTTTAGATATATAAAGACCCATACCAAAATTTAAGTTGTTATTATTTAAAGTCTTATCTTTATAAAAAGGTTTTAATGCTGATTTTATAGATTCTTCACTAAATCCCACACCATCATCTTCAATTACGAAAGTAAGGAATTCTTGCTCAAGGTATATAAGTATAGATATTTTATTTTTTGCATATCTAAATGCATTTGATATTATATTTTCAATAACTCTATGAATAATATTTTCATCAAATAATACGTTTATATTATCCACTTTATTTGTAATTTTAAAAGATTTTCCAGCTTGTTTTGATAGAATAGAGATATTGCTATCTAAGTTTTCTACAAAAGCATTTATACTTGATGTAGATTTTGTAATAACTAGCTCTTCTAATCGTTGAGCATTACTCATACTATTTACATAGTATTCAATTCTGTTGATATGTTCAGACATAAGTTGTGCAGTTGATAAAATTTTTTTATCACTAAGTTTTCCTGTTGGCATGTATTTTATTAAATAATCTGAGTATCCCTTTAGAACAGTCAGAGGATTTCTTAAATCATGAGAAAAAGCAGCATTAAGCTGTTTTCTATCGTCTATCATAGTCCACATTTTTATATTATTTTTATTTAGTTGCAACCTCATTTTCTCAAAGGCACTACACAGATTACCTAATTCGTCATTACTCTTATATTCTAAGTAAAAATCTAAGTTATTATTGGATATTTCGTTTGCTCCTTTATTAAGTATTTCAATAGGTATCTTTAATTTTACCTTATAAAAAATTATATCAGCCAATAATAGAAGTCCTATAAAAAATACGAGTGGGAGTATAAGCTGAAGTGTGCTAATTATATTAATCAATACTTTATCAAAATCACTATATTGATTTAAATTATTTTGCACTATGGTTATAGTTTCTGTGTATAAAGGAGTTTGTAAATATTTGTCTTGTATAGAGTGATATATGTAATTAAGTAAAATGTATGAGACTGTTGTAAGTACTGATGCTATAATTAATGAAGATAGAGTGAGAAAGAAAAAAGATTTTTTTAATGACATATTTTTTATTTTATCCATTTGTAACCAGCTCCCCATACTGTTTCTATGTAATTTTCAAGAGTATATCTTGATAATTTAATTCGTATTTTTCTGATATGTTCCATTATAACATCACTATTTCCATTTTTATCATAGCCCCATATTCTATCATAAATTCTCTCTCTATCAAATACTTGACCAGGATTCGTAGAGAGAAGTTCTACGATATCAAATTCTTTTTTTGAAAGTGAAACTTGGTTATTATCAATGGAAATTGACCTTTTTTCATAGTCTATTACTAAATCTTTATAAAAATTGACTTTAGTATGATTTGATTTTCTTTGTTCGCGTCTTAAGTGAGCAGAGACTCTTGCCCCAAGTTCCTCTAAATCAAAAGGTTTTACAATATAATCATCAGCACCAACACGAAAACCATTAATTTTATCATTGTTTTCAATTTTGGCTGTTAAAAATAAGATAGGACATGATATATAGTTTCTAATTCTACTGCAAACTTCAATTCCATCTATTTCAGGCATGTTTATATCAAGTAGAATAATGTCTGGATTTTTAGATATTTTTTCTAGTGCTTCTTTTCCATTTTGAGCAGTATAAACTTCATAATCATTTATTTCAAAATAATCCTTTAATAAAGTGGTGATTCCTTCCTCGTCATCTACAACAAGTATTTTACTGTTCATAAAAATTCTCCTTTCTAAATAAAACTTTTTAAACAACTTCTATTTTAGTATAAAAATCTCAAGAATTTCTCAAATTATTAAATTTACATAAAAATATAATAGTTTTAATGATTAAAATTAGTATATTTTTATATACTAAATAAATCAAGTGTCTAATTATTGGAAAATTTAAGCATGTAGTTAATAGTCTTTATTTGAGTATTCTAATTTTAATATATAAAGATGAATAATTTTCCAAAAGGGCATCTTGGGAGGAGTATTTTATGAAAGATAAAGTTATTTATTATTTTACATCAACTGGAAATAGCCTAAGTGTAGCAGAGAGTATATCGAATAAAATAAATGCAAATATAATTAGAATATGTGAAACAACTGATGTAGATTGTAATAGTGATATGATAGGATTTGTATTTCCATTATATTTTTGGGAGTTACCTAATCTTGTTTCTAAATTTATATCAAATCTAAATATTAAAAGTGATAAACCATATATTTTTGCTGTAGTAACTTGTGGAGGCATGATAGGTGGAAGTGCGCTTCATGATGTGAATGCTTTATTGAAAGAGAAGGGTCATGGACTAAATCTAGGTTCAAGGATACAGATGGTTTCTAATTACATTTGTGAGTTTAAAATAAAAGATGATAAAAAAATTGATAATTTACTTAGAAAAGCAGAAATCAAGGTTAATGAAGTGTCAGAAGATATTGTAAATAAGAAAAGTAATAAAATTGGCAAAACAAATTTTATATACAAGAAGTTTTATAAAAAATATATTTCATCTTGTGCAAATCAAGATAGCCATTTTTCAGTTGAAGATACCTGTATAGAATGTGGTATTTGTTCAAAAGTATGTTCTGTAAATAATATAGACGTTGAAAAGGGGAGACCGAAGTTTTTACACAATTGTGAACATTGTTTAGCATGTGTACATTGGTGTCCTAAGCAAGCGATTCAATGGAAAGATGTAACTAAAAATAAAAAGAGATACCATAATCCAAATATAAAGTTGGAAGATATGATAAGTGAGAAAAGTAAAGATATTTAATAAAAAATGACTACTATTAATCAATTAGTAACTAAGAGTAGTTGGGATAATTACCATAATAAAAACCCCATAAATATTTTAAATAATTAATTTAGGGGGTTTTATAATTTTTTATTTTAAAATATTAAGTTCATATAAGTCTGTTCTTCTATGTTTAAGTAATGGTAATTGTTGTCTTATGTTAGGAATTAAATCTCTATCAATATCAGCATAGATAATGCATTCCTTTTCATCAGCCTGAGCTATAATTTTTCCCCAAGGGTCTGAAATTCTTGAATTACCAAAAGCTATGTAAGAAGCATCTTTATTTCGAGCAGGTGCAGCACCAACATAAAATATCTGATTATCTAAAGCACGCATTCTGATAGATAATTCCCAATGTGCAGGTCCAGTTGTCATATTGAATGCTGCTGGCAAGATAACGATTTCTGCACCTTCAAGAGCCATTAAACGTGATAATTCAGGGAAACGAATATCATAGCAAATAGCAATACCCATCTTTCCATATTCAGTATCTATTATAGTAACATCATTTCCAGCAGTAAGAGTATCAGATTCTTTAAAGCTAACTTTTCCTGTAACTTCAATGTCAAATAAGTGCATTTTGCGATGTTTTCCAATTAAAGTTCCATTTTTATCAAATACATAACAAGTATTATATATTTTGCTATCTTCTAACTCTGGAATACTACCAGAAATTAGATAAATACCATGTTTTTCGGCTAGTTTACTCAATGTATTTGTTGTTTCACCTGGATATTCTTCTGCAAATTTAGGAAAGTATTTATTTTCATATGGACAATTAAACATTTCCGGTAAAACCACAATTTTAGCCCCATTATTGGCAGCTTCTGTTACCATTTCTACAGCATGATTAATATTTTCAATCTTGTTTTCTGTAGTAATCATCTGACACACTGCAATTTTGTAGGAATTCATAAAAATTACTCCTTTCGATATTTTTATGTTATTATAACATATTAAATAAAAATTAGATATAAATACAAAATATGTAAGTTGAATATGTTATATAACCAAAGAGTACAAATTACTATAGATATATATTTTAATTTATACTCTTATAATTTATATCATATCAATATATTGACTTTTTTTACCTATGTTGATAGTATTATTTTAAAGACAATAAAATAATACTAGAGTTTTATAGGGTTCCGCAATTATTAATGATTGGTCTGGTCCAAGATAAAACCCACAACATAATTTTGTTGTGAACACGGAAGGATAAAAACCTGGGAGATATTTTATAATATTTCTCAGGTTATTTTATTGCTAAAAAAGAGATATATTATTTGAAAAGAGGGATGATTTATATGAAATGGTTATTTTTATTTATTGCAGGACTATTTGAAGTTTTTTGGGCATTTCAATTAAAAAATTCACATGGATTTTCTAAGTTGACTCCAAGTATACTTACTGTTGTTGGGATGATTGTTAGTTTTTATTTTTTATCATTGGCGCTTAAACATCTTCCGCTTGGAACGTCATATGCCATATGGACTGGAATTGGTACAGTTGGAACTGCTATTGTAGGAATTGCTCTTTTAAATGAACCAGTTAATATGGCTAGAATTTTATGTATAGGTCTTATTGTAGTGGGGATTGTAGGATTGAAATTATTATCTAGTAACTAATAAGTATGAATTAGGATAAATAGTAGGAGGTGATAGTTATAGAATATAGAAGCTAATTTATAGAAATTAAGTGCATCAGCAGAATAAAAGATGCTATAAAGTTAGAAATTATAAAATGTTGTAATAATACAATAAAAAAGCTATGAAATTAGAACTTATAAAATGTTTTAAAGTAATTGATATTTTATAGAATTTCTGATTCATAGCTTGTTATTATTTATACGTTTATTAGATTTGTATTTGAAAATTATATGTATATATTCTGTATAATTATTTTGCTAATAATAAAGCAGTTAAATCCATAGGGTCAACTATTACACCATCTTTATAAACACGCATATTTCCAGATGCTATCTCATCTATTAATATTACTTCATTATTGTAGAATCCAAATTCAAACTTAATATCATAAAGTTCAAGTCCTTTTTCAGCTATAGTATCACGAACTATGTTAGAAATTTTTTGAGTCATACTCTTCATTGAATCAAATTGAGCTTGAGTCATAATATTTAAAGCTTCTAAACCTTCAGATGTTATAAGTGGGTCACAACGGTCATCATCTTTTAAAGTTGCTTCTACATAACAGTCTAACTTAGCTCCTTCTTCAACACATGAACCATAACGACGTAAGAAACTACCAACAGCTCTATAACGACAAATAACTTCTAATCCATTACCAAAAACTTTTGCTGGTAACACTTCCATAGTTGCATCTTCTAAATTAGCACTTACATAATGAGTTTTAATTCCAGCATTGTTTAGAATTTCAAAGAACTTAACAGATGTTTCTAAATTAGCCTTACCAATTCCATCTATGCTTAGCCCTACAGTATTTTCACCTGGATCGAATACACCATCTTTGCCAGTTACATCATCCTTAAATTTAAGTAAGAAATTTCCATTATCTAATTCAAAAACATCTTTAGTCTTTCCTTGATACACTTTTTTCATAAACAACCTCCAAAATATTAAATTATTATATTGAATAAGGCATTAGTGTCAAAAAAGTTCTGGTATTCGTATAAAAATTTATATTGATGCCTTATATTTAATATTATATCACAAAAATAGAGAATTTTTCCGAACATTTTTATAAAAATAATAAAAAAAGTACATTTTATGAAAAATTTTAGAAAAGTACTCAGAAAGAAAGTGAGTGTCATTTGTATTAACACACATAAGTTTTTGTAGGAAAATTTTTTGACACACTTTGACACACTTTGACACACATATAATAACAGTGCGATAAATGGCATGAAAACTATATTTACAAATGTTGGCATAAAAATTGCTCTATATATTTTACATAAAAAAGATGAGTATATATCTAAATAAAATAAACAATAGAGGTGGTTAATATGAAGTCAGTTAAGTTCTATGGTGTAAGAGATACAAGAGTAGAGAATGCAGATATACCTAAAATATTAGAAAAAGATGATGTAATAGTTAAAGTAAAAGTTGCTGGTATATGTGGCTCTGATATATCAAAATACTCAAAGACAGGCCCTCATATGGTGGGAGAAATCTTAGGACATGAATTTTCAGGAGAAGTAGCAGAAGTTGGTACAGAAGTAAAAGATTTTAAAATAGGAGATAGAGTTGCTGTTTGTCCAGCTATGCCATGTTTTGAATGTGATGAATGTAAAAAAGGGTTGTATTCAAGATGTAATAATGTAGCAATAATAGGCAATAAAGAGCTTGGAGGATGTTTTGCTGAATATACAAAGGTAAAGGAAAGAAATTTGATAAAAATACCAGAAGAAATAAGTTATGAAACGGCTGCTGCTTTAGAACCAGTGTGTATAGCAGGGCATGGACTTTTTAGGTCAGAAACTAAGGTAGGAGATACTGTTGTAGTACTTGGAACAGGACCAATAGGCTTATTTTCGATACAATGGGCAAAAATATTTGGTTCTACAAAAATAGTGGCTATAGATGTATTTGATGAGAAATTAGAATTAGCGAAGGAATTAGGAGCAGATATTTGTATAAATGCAAAAGAAAAAAATATTGTAGAAGAGATAAAAAAATTAACTAATGGAGCTGGAGCAGACATTGTTATTGAATCAGCAGGAACTCCAATGACATGTGGTCAGGTATTATTATTAGCCAAAAAAGGTGGGACAGTACTGTATGCAGGAGTACCATATGGAGATGTAGCTTTAAGCAGAGAACAATTTGAGAAGATAGTGAGAAGTGAGCTAACTGTGAAAGGAACTTGGTTTGGAAATTCATTTCCATTTCCAGGAAAAGAATGGAGTGCTGGCTTGTATCATATGCAAAAAGGTGACATGAATGTTGAGAAATTGGTGACACACAGAATAAATTTAGATGAAGTGCCAGATTATTTTGAAAAAATATACAAAAGAGACATTTTCTTTGGTAAGATAATGATTAATGTGGCTAATTAAGGTAGAGCAATAAAGATAGTAATTTATAATGTATATAAAAAAGTTAAGAGAGGTATGATTCATATGGCAGGAATAATTATAGCTGCACATGGGAATATGGCTAAAGCAATGTTAGAAAGTGCTGAATTAATAGTAGGGAAACAAGAAAAAGTAGAAACTTTAGGATTAAACCATGGTGACAGTATAGATGAGTTTAGTAGAAAATTAGAAAATGGAATTGAAAAATATAAAGATGAAGGTATTTTAGTATTACTTGATTTTTATGGAGGAACTCCTTTCAATACATCTGCTGTTATAATAAATAAATTTGCTAAGGAATGTGAATTAGAATGTTTAACAGGTGTAAATTTGCCTATGCTTTTAGAGCTGTTTTTAAACAGAGATACTATGAAGTTAAAAGATTTAAAAAATTTATGTGAAGAAGTTGGAGTTTTAGGAATTAAAGATGTAAAAGCAGCTTTAAATATATAAAATAAATTAAAATTTTGGAGGAATTATTATGAGAAATATAGCATTAACAAGAATTGATGATAGATTAATACATGGGCAAGTTATAACTGCTTGGTGTAAGATTACATCAGCAAAGAGGATAGTAATAGTAGATGATTTAGTTGTAAAAGACCCTTTTATAGTTCAAGTCTTACAAATGGCAGCACCCTCAACTGTTAAGGTTGAAGTGCATGATATAGAATCAGGTGCTGAAGTTTTAAAATCATATGATGGAGATGAAAATTTAATAGTATTAGTTAAATATCCTAAAACTGTTTTAGGTCTAGTAAATAATGGAGTAGATTTAAAAGAATTAAATGTTGGGGGTATGGGAGCTGGTCTTGGAAGAAAAAGTTTTTATAAGAATATATCAGTATCAGATGAAGAGAAAGAAATATTTAGGGAATTAATATCAAAGAATGTTAAGTGTTTTATACAAATAGTTCCAGATGCAAAGAAAATTGATGTAGGAACATTGTTGTAAGACCTATTTTGTAAATATTTAAAATTAAATAAGGAGGAAGAACATGCAAATTTCACTAATTCAAGCAGTTTTAATAGCAATTTTTTATTATCTTTCTTGGAGTCCATGGCTAACTTATGTTGGATTTTTTACATGGAATAGACCTTTATTAGCTGGATTTGTAACAGGAATTATACTAGGAGACCCAGTTCAAGGAGCAATTATAGGTGCAGGTATAAATATGATATCTTTAGGATTCATATCAGCAGGAGGGGCTCAAATGGGAGACCCAGCTTTTGCAGGATATGTGGGGACTGCTTTAGCTATAGCATCTAATTTGGATGTAAGTACTGCAATGGCAATAGCTGTTCCATTAGGTACTGTTGCAACTGTACTTTGGATAGGTAAAATGACAGTCAATTCTTTTTTTGCACACTGGGCAGATAGAGAGGTTCAAAAAGGAAATATAGATAAAGTAGCATTTATAAATATAGTTCCACCTCAGATACTATTGTTTGTAATGAGTTTTATACCAGCATTATTAGTTGTTTATTTTGGGCCAAATGCAATAGATGGAATGTTAGAAGTAATGAATGATAATGTGTTACATGTATTCAATGTAATTGGAGCTATGTTACCAGCGTTAGGAATTGCTATGAACTTAAAATTAATTGGAAATAAGTTTACTATGCCATTTTTCATATTAGGTATATTAATGGCTGTTTATTTTAAAGTAGATATAATAGTAATATCTGTTATTGGAGTAATACTTGCTCTTACAATTACTTCAATTAAATATGGAAAAGATGGTGCGACATCTTAAATATATAAGAAAGGGGAAAAAATTATGTCAGATACAAAAAGTGAAGTAGCTAAGAAAACGTTAAGCAAAAAAGATGTGATAAAGTCATGGCTAAGATGGTTTTTCTTTGCACAATCTAACTACAATTATGAAAGATTACAATCAACAGCATTTTCACATTCAATGTTACCAGTACTTAAGAAGTTATATCCAGATAAAGAAGAGTTAAAGCAAGAAGTAGAAACTCACTTGGCATTTTTTAATACAGAGCCTATATGTGGATGTGTTATACATGGAATAACAATAGCTATGGAAGAAGAAAAAGCTAATGGTGCAGATGAAATAAGTGGTGATGGTATGAATGCCATAAAGACAGGTTTAATGGGACCATTGGCAGGTATTGGAGATACTTTAACTCAAGGAGTTATAACACCTATAGTATTAGCTGTTTGTATTGGTTTAACTGAGGGAGGAGCATCAATTGCAGGACCGATATTATTTGTATTGGCTCAATATATAATAATGACCTCAATTTCATTTGGAATGTGGACAAATGGATACAAGTATGGTAAAAAAGCTGTTGAAAGTATACTTCAGGGTGGAATAGTAAATAAAGTTATAGAAGGTGCTTCGATACTAGGGACTTTAGTTATGGGCGGACTAGTAGGTAGATTTATTAATTTATCTACACCAATAAGTTATACTAGTGGAGATTTTAAATTTAGTCTTCAGACAGATTTACTTGATAAGATATTTCCAGGGTTAATTCCTTTGGTACTTACTTTATTGGTACTCTTTGCTTTAAAGAAAGGTCTTTCTCCAATAAAAATAATGGGTATATTGATAGTGGTAGGTGCTATTACAGGTATATTAGGATTATTTTAAATAAATGCATATGATGTATTGATGAGGATTTTAGATAAATTGGCTATATCTATAAAATACAATAGCAATTAGGGTAAATTAGATTATTAATAGATTAAGATTTAAGCTTTAAGCTTAGATAAGTCGTGTAGAATATATAATTTTGTAAAAGGTATCTCAAAATGATTTTTAAATCATAGGTGAGGTACCTTTTTTATTTATGTATAAAATCTTATGGGATTGGATAAAAATATTAATTTTATATAGAAGAGTTATTTTGTAGGTTTCTGCTTTATATTAATATTTAGAGATTAACAATTATATTTAAAAATTTTGCAGAGTTAACTATGTGTTTAAATTTATAGATTTAGTATTAAAGCTTATCTGTACTCTATTTTATATTGGTATTTAGTAATAATTGTAAACTTCTTGTAACATATATTTTATATAATTGAAACAATGGATATAATATGAAATATAATAAATTTAGGGATGTGAATATATGAATGTATTAATTGCTGATGATGAAGTGAGTATGATTAAGATACTTTGTGCTTATTTTAAAAAAGAAGGCTTCAATGTATTTACTGCAAAAAATGGGGAAGAGGCTTTAGATGTTTTTTATGAAAATAAAATAGATTTAGCAATACTGGATTGGATGATGCCAGTAATTGATGGAATAGAGGTTTGTAAAGAGATAAAGGAAAATAGTAACACAAAGGTACTTATGTTGACAGCTAAAAGTCAAAGCGAAGATGAAATCGAGGCACTCAATATAGGTGCAGATGAATATGTTAAAAAGCCATTTGACCCTAGAGTCTTAATAATAAGGGCTAAGAAATTGGTAAATTATAAAGATACAATTAATATAAGAGATTTAAAAATAGATTTTGAGTCAAATAAAGTTTTTAAAGGTAATGATGAACTACTATTGACTAAAAAAGAATTGGAATTAATACATTGCTTAGTAAATAATAAAGGAATAGTTTTATCTAGGGAAAGACTTTTAGATTTAGTCTGGGGATTGGATTATGATGGAGATTTTAGAACAGTAGATACTCATATAAGAAGACTGAGAACAAAAGTAGGAGAAGATATAATAAAAACTTACAGAGGATTAGGGTATAGTCTGGAGGATTTTGATGACTAAACTAAATAAGAAGTTATCTATAAGTATATCAATAGTAGTTGTAGTTGTTTATATAATATCTATAGCTATAAATAGTATGTTTATTCATAGGTATTATTTACATGAAAAAAGAAATGTATTGAACAACATTGAAAATGAAATAAAACATAAGGATATTAATAAATTAAAGTCAAATATTGAATTAATTGAAGAAAAAAGTAATACAGCCATTGTATATGTAACATTAGATAAAAATTACAAAAATAAAAATAGTATGGATAAAATAAATCAAGATTTGCTAGACGCTTTTTGGAATAAAGGTTTGAGCTTAAATAAATTTTGGATTGAAGGAAGTGTTTTAAAAGATATTGACAATAAAAGTATTAATAAAATATATAATCAGGGAAAAACCAAATATAGTCTACTAGTAAAGTTTATGAAAAAGGATAATTATTTATTTGCTATATCTATACCAATAGAACATTCAGAAGAAACAATTGGTATAGTAAATAGATTTAATATAATAATGGGGATATTTTCAGTAATTATAATAACTATACTTACATTTATACTGTCAAACAGAATTATAAGACCTATGGAAAAGTTAAAGCTTTTATCGAAGGATATATCTGAGTTAAATTTTAGAACTGAGGCTATAAAAACGAATGATGAAATAGAGGAGTTAGCTTATAGCATAAATATAATGAGTGTGAAGCTTGAAAAGGCACACAATGAATTAAATAAAAGAAATGAAAATTTAAAATCTTTTATATCTGATGCATCTCATGAAATGAAAACTCCAATAGCACTTATAAAAGCATATGCTATAGGTATGAAAGATGGTTTGGATGATGGTACTTATACAGATACAATAATTGAACAGGCAGAAAATATGTCTAATACAATAAATACTCTTTTATATTGGGCTAAATATGAGAAAAAAGAAGTTAGTTTGTGTGAAGTAGATTTAAAGGAGAGACTGCTTAAGAATTTAAAAAATTATGAATTATTGATATCTAAGGATAATATAAGTGTTCAATGCGATATAGAAGATAAAAATCTTATAATAAATTCTGATAAAGATAGTATAGATATGGTACTTAATAATTTGATTAGTAATGCAATAAAGTATACTAGTGATAATGAGATAGAGATTAATCTTTTTAGAGATAAGGATAAGATTATTTTATCTATAAAAAATGGAATAGATTATGATAGAGAAGATGATATTGATGATATATGGAAGCCTTTTTATGTCTTAGAGAAGTCAAGAAGTAAAGAACTTTCAGGTACTGGTCTTGGTCTTACAATAGTTAAGACTATACTTGAAGAAAATAATTTTAGATATAAGGTTGAAATTTGTGATGGAAAGATAGAATTTTATATTATCTTTATATAAGCTTTATACTATTTTTATATTGTCTCGTAAAAATACAACAAAATAAAATATAAATATAAAAAATAATTTAAAAAATATCAAATTAATTTGTTTTTCATATGGATAAAATTGGTTATTTAATATATAATCATAATAAGCATAAATAATGAAATTTATTTATAAAACAAGTAGCACTTTTAATTCTAAGGGATACTTAAAGACTAATTTTAAAGAGGTTTTCTAACTATAATGATTTTATAATTAATATATAATTTATTTATTATTTTCTTATATTATAGTTATTATAAAGGAATGCGTAGATTTTCTAATTGATTGAAAAATTAGTAAATTTTAATTTTAAGGTGAGTTTGATTTTTATGTTAATGAATTGTTGTAAAATAGTAGGTTTTATGTAAAAAAAAGTAGCTCTTAGAATTAAAACGGGAACAAAACGAAACAATTAGGTACTACTAATGGACAAGGGGGAAATATAATGAAAATACCAAAGAAGATTGCTGCTATGCTTACAGTTACTATGATAGCTGGAAGTTCTACAGCAGGTATAGTTAGTGCACAAACAGTAGCAACAAATTTAACAGGACAAGAGAGATATGAAACTGCTGTAAAAATAAGCCAAGATGGATGGAAAAATGCTGATGAGGTAGTAATAGTAAATGATTCATCTATAGCAGATGCTCTATCCGCAACACCATTTGCAAAGGCAAAAAATGCTCCTATACTTTTAACAGGTAAAGATAAATTAAATGATAAGACAAAAGCAGAGTTACAAAGACTAAAAGCTAAGAAAGTATATCTAATAGGTGGTACTTCTGTACTAAGTGCAAATATAGAAAAACAAATAAAAGATTTAAAAATATCTTTTGAAAGAATATCTGGTGCAGAGAGATACCAAACATCTTTAGAGTTAGCAAAGAGATTAGATGCAGTAAGTGATGTTAAAAAAATAGCTGTAGTTAATGGTGAAAAAGGGCTTGCAGATGCAGTAAGTGTGGGTGCTCCAGCTGCGCAAAATAATATGCCAGTAATACTTGCTGACTCTAAAAATGGAACAGCAGTTGCAGATAAATTTATAAAAGATGCAGGAATAACTCAATCTTATGTAATAGGTGGGGAAAGTTCAGTTTCTGAAGCTGTAAAAAATAAACTACCAAATAGTACAAGATTAGGTGGAACAGATAGAAATGATACAAATGCAAAAGTAGTAAAAGAATTCTATAAAAAGACAGATTTAAAAAATGCATATGTAACTAAAGATGGTATGGCTAAACAAGACCAACTTATAGATGCATTAGCAGTAGGTGTATTAGGAGCTAAAAACCAATCACCAGTAGTTCTAGTTGGAAAGAATTTATCAGCTTCACAAAAATCTTTAGTAAACTCTAAGAGTTTTGACAAAATAACTAAAGTTGGTGGAAATGGCAATGAGACAGCATTTAATGAAATGAAATCATTACAAGAAGTAAGCACAGTTGAAGCTAAAACAATTTCTGAGTTAAAATCAGCTGTAGATAAAGCTACTGCTAATGATGTTATAAACTTTAAACCAACTAGTGAAGTTAAAGAAGCATTTACAATACAAACTGATAAAGCAGTAACAGTAAACTTAAATGGTACATATACAAAGGCTGTAACTATCAACATGCCTAATGGGGATGTAAACAACTATGCAAAAGTAGACGATGTAGTTATAGATGATGTTAAAGATGGAACTTTCATTAACTATGGAAAAATAACTAATTTAAAAGTTAATGATAAAAATGGAGCTAAGATAGAAAATAATTCAAAAGGTGAGATTGGTAGTTTAACAGTAGCATCTGGAGCAAGTCAAGTAAAAGTAACTAATGGTGGTAAGATAACTACAGTTACAAATAATTCTAAAGGTACTACTATAGATAATAAGGGTACAATAAGTACTGTTAAGGGAGATAATTCTCCATCTATAAGTGGAAATAATCCAGGTTCTAACTCATCAGGAGGAAGTTCTTCAAGTGGAGGAGGTTCACATGGAGGAAGTAGTAGTGGAGGAAGTTCTTCTAACCAAAACCAAACAGCAGTAAATAAAGAGGCAGCAAAAATAACAAGTGTAACTGCACCAGCAAAAGATGCAACTAAATTAACAATGCCATCAGTATCAAGTGGATATACTATAGCAATAAAATCATCAAGTAGCGAGAATGTTATAAAAAAAGATGGAACAATAGTACCACAAAATACAGCAACAACAGTGAAACTAGTATTTACAGTAACACATACATCAAGTGGAAAAACAGCAGATACTAAAGAAATAGAGGTAGTAGTACCAGCTAAATCAACAGATGAAGAATTACAAGCAGCAGTAAATAAAGAGGCAGCAAAAATAACAAGTGTAACTGCACCAGCAAAAGATGCAACAACACTAACAATGCCATCAGTATCAAGTGGATATACTATATCAATAAAATCATCAACTAACGAAAATGTTATAAAGAAAGATGGTACAATAGTGCCACCAGATGCAGAAACAAAAGT
>NZ_JACVWH010000014.1:0-74818 GCF_020658495.1 Clostridioides sp. ES-S-0048-02 | reverse complement strand
AAGATGCAACAACACTAACAATGCCATCAGTATCAAGTGGATATACTATATCAATAAAATCATCAACTAACGAAAATGTTATAAAGAAAGATGGTACAATAGTGCCACCAGATGCAGAAACAAAAGTTACATTAGTATTTACAGTAGAGCATACATCAAGTGGAAAAACAGCTGACACAGGAGAAATAGAAGTAACAGTACCAGCTAAGACAACAGTAAGAACTGTGTCCTCTTTATTAGGTAGAATAGCAGTAAATTTTTTTAATTTCAATAAATAAAACTAGTATATAAAATGGGCTGTAAGTAGATTTGTATAAAAACAAATTTACCTACAGCTATTTTGGTATACTAAATTAGCAAATTTTGAATAATATTCATATGAAAAATTAAAAAACTATGCCTTTAAAACTTCACATAATTTTCACATGAATTCTCTATTAAATTCACACACAAGAGTTATTATATAAACATAGAAGATAGTAAAAACTAGCTTAAAAACATAATATAATACCCTATATAGATAGTGGCAACTCTCCCTCACATCCTCAATTGTTGCCACTATTTTAATTTTTTGTATAAAACAAAAAACCCCACCATAAAGTGGAGTTTTTCATAAATCTCATCTAACCTAAGCCTTAAAACAAACAGAATTTTTACCTTCAAGCTCTCTATTTATCTTAGCAACCTTAATCTTAATCTTGTCCTTCAAAGGGATACACCCTATATTGCTTTCACTTCTCACATTAACACTTCCAACAAACTTACCAGAATCATTATAATACTTTGCAACACCAACAATATCTCCCTTATTGATAGGATAACTCATGCTCTTAAACACTATCTTAGGATTGATATTCTCATTATCTGAAACAACACCATATAAATCTTTATCTACTTTAACCTTTATCTTAAAATCATCAATACCATCGATACAAGGAGTTTCTATAGTATCTCCCTTATGAGCTATCTTCTTAGAATGGAAATTATCTTTACCATACTTCAATAAACTAGCAGAAGAAGAAATTCTACTCTTCTTATTACCATCACCAAGCACAACACCTATTAATCTATGATTTCTTTCATTTTTAGCATCTTTAGGAACCATCATAGAAAATGCAAAACAATATCCAGCATTATCTGTATAACCTGTCTTTATTCCATCTACACCAGGAACTGAAACAAGTAGAGGATTTGTATTGTAGTGTGTAAAATCCTTTTTAGTATCATTATAAACTTGCATAGTAGTTATTCTAGTAACCTGACTTTCATAATGGTCATACATATACTTTCCAAGAGTAACTATATCATGAGCTGTTGATATGTTTTCTATAGGAGGCTCTTTACGTTCTGGGTCAGTATATCTAGGAAGACCATTTGGATTAAAATAATACGTATCATGCATTCCTATTTCTTCAGCTTTCTTATTCATCATATCTACAAAACTCTTTTCATCTTTACCAATGTATTTTGCTATGGCCATAGCTGCATCATTTCCAGAAACAAGCATAAGACCCTGCATAAGCTCTCCTAGAGGTATTTCATCTCCATCTTTAAGCTTACAAGTAGAACCTCCAACAGAAGCTGTAGACTTGTCTATTTTTACTATATCAGTTTCTTTAACTTGATTCTTATCTACTGCCTCTATTGCAAGTAAAAATGTCATCATCTTACTTAAGCTAGCTAGAGGCATTTTTTCGTCGCTATTTTTTTCAAATAATATTCTTCTAGTATCTTGGTCTATAAGCAATGCCGCCCTTGACGAATTTGGGACTGGTGGATTATCTGCAAATGAGAATCCAGGTGTTATAAATGTAAAAATTAATGCAAGTATTGCTAAGTATTTTATTTTTCTTTTCAAAATTTCATCCTCCATTTCATATACTAATTATGTGCGCAAGATAGGAACTATCAGTTTTATTTATTTAGATATTCATTAATCATATCTATTATATAAGCAATTTCCTCATCTGGTATCGAAATATTAAAGTAAGCTTCAGTTGTTTTAAAAGCTTCTCGTATTAATTCATATAATTTATAATTTTTACCAATTAAATCAGTAATGTTATTATATGGAAAAGTTGTATTTTTAAAACATCTTTCTATCATAAAAGAGCAGTGTAATATATATCCAAGTTTAAATTTACTCTTAAGGTCTTTGTCTATTAACTCTATTATTGAAAATAATGATGAATTAACATAGTTGAATAATTTAACTGAGTCCAATAATTCTAAGTTCTGAGACATAAAGTTTATTATTAAGCTGTTATATGATAGATTTGTTTCCTTTATATTAGTAATAATGTTGGCATTGAATGTACCTTCTATTATCTTGTTTAACATATCAAGCCCATATCCATTTAGAAGTTCTTCTATGTGTATAAATGGAGTGTTAGCAACATTAAAGTCTACACTACCAACAACTGCTAAAATTTTAGTATTACTAAATTTATTCCTATACATTTTAAAACTCTCTATATTATGAGGAACTAAGTTAATATTGTATTTATTAATATTTTTAAGTGAAGAATTTATAAAGTCTGCAACTTTCATAGCTGAACCATAACCTGTTATACAAGTAGTTATTATAACATAATCTCTTGATTTTTCAGGGTAATCTATTTCTGATGAGTCAATTGCAGCTCGTCCAATATATGGATTTAAAGAGCTTAAAGAGTTAGCTAACTCATCTAAGGTCATTTCCGGTAGAGTACTTTTTCTTACTGCTTCCAAAACTATTGGAGTAGACACCATTTCAATAGAGCGTGTTTTAATCTTTGTCTTTTCTGAAATAAGTTCTCCAAAAGCTATGAGAGAGCCCATATCTGTTAAAAGGAGTACTCCCTTACCTTTATCACATTCTTTTACCAATTCTATAGCTTTGTCAAGTATAGTACTTACTTTCACATCCAAAGGCATATCAATTGCATTACAATGGTTTGTACCAAGTAGTGAATTGGCTACATCACACATACTGCTAGCTGTTGAATTTCCATGAGCAAGTATTATAACTCCAATACTTTCAGCGTGATTATTAGGCTCAAGGTATGTACTATTTAGAAACATAGATATAAATTTTACTTCATCTTTGGGTAAAGATATCTGTAGGTCATTTTCAATTATACTTAAAACTATTTTAGCTATATTTAAATCTTTCTCTAAGAAAATTTTATCATTATATAGATTGTACTTAGGATTATATGTATCCTGGTTTATATTTTCTATTAGAGCACTTATATGCATTGAAAGAGCAACATAAGTCTGTTTTGTATATTTATTTCTAGATATTTTTTCAGCTTCTTTTAAAGAGTGTTCAACAGCATAGTAAATCTTTGGGTTGATTACTTTAAAAATCTCATTACTTGTATAATCAGAATGAGTCACTGATGATACTGAAAGTAATTTTGTAGAGTATTTCTCCATATAATTTATAAACATACTCCTTATATCATTTTCTAGATAAGGAATCTCTGTAGAGTATCTAAATCCATTGTTTGATGTATCTATATTGTATTTAGATAGTTCTTTTGTATACTCAACTTCTAAGTTGTTACCATTGAATTCATAAAAAAGCATATAATCAAGTTCTGATAATTTGTTTAAATTACTGCGATTTTCATTCAACTTTAAAAGACCAGTGTAAATATAGTCAGGAACAAGAGACAAGTCTATTTCTATGTTATCTTTTAATTCAGTCTTATAATTTAAAAATGCTCTTGCACTCATAAGTTGTATATCAGACTTAAGTTGACCTATATTACCAAAACAGTCATAAAGTAGTAATGATTTAATTACATCTTTATGAACTCTTATAGTTGCATTAGTATATTTAGATTCTATAATGAAGAAATACTTAATGAGAGATAATCTTTCTTTTAAAGACCTATCCTGTAAAGCAGGTAGGTTAATTGTAACAGGAATTCTTCTTAGAAAAGTTCCAAGTAAGGAAGACTGTATATCTTCTGTTGTAGCACACACAATAAAGACTGTAGCTCTGTGTACGACATCAGATTCTCCTAATCGTCTGTATATACCTTTATCCATCAAAAGAAAAAGCATCTCTTGACCTTCTGGGGGTAATCTGTGTATTTCGTCTAAAAACAATATACCACCATTAGCCTGTGCAACTATCCCAAATTTATCCTTGTTAGCACCAGTAAAAGAACCTTTAACATAACCAAATAAATTACTAAGAAGTAAGTTAGCATTTTCTGCGTATTCAGCACAATTAAATACTACAAATTTACTTTCAGAAGAAAAGACTTTGCTTTCTATAGCATATTTGTACATTGTTTCAGCAAATGTACTTTTTCCAACACCAGTAGGCCCTATAAGTAATGTATTAAGACCTTTTGGAGGGTAAAGTATGGCAGATTTAGCTTTTTCTATAGCTAATTTAAGGCTAGAATCATATCCAAGTAATGTTGAGAAGATATCCTCTGAATCATTTTTAGTTGATTTAAATAGTTCATTACAATTGCTTATAGAATATTCTGAGCTATTTAAAGTACGACCAATCAAATTTTCAATAATACCAGCATGTAAAAATAAAATAGGTTTACCAGATATTTTTACAACTTTCTTTTCATTGTATAGATTATTTAATTCTTTACTAGTATTACTTCTATCAAGAGATGAATTGTTAGCAACTTCAAGAGTAGTAAATCCTGTTTTCTCTGATTGTAGGTCTTTTAAAGTTATATTATTACATAACTTATGTAGTGATAATAAAACTTTATCTTTTCTTAACATATAGTACTCCCTTTCTTTATATTTAAGTTATATAAAATATATTATAATATATATTTTATATTAAAATAAGGTTTATAGTGGATATTTTGTATTTTACTTTTTAATATGTTGTTTTGTGTAGTAGTTGGTGTTAAAATAATAGTTGCATTATATGAGATATGGATTTTTATGGATTTACATAAGGCATTATGTTGTTATATTAGATAAGTATAAACTTTGTAATGTATGTAGCACTTTTATTTAATGTTCATATAAATATAAAAACTAATTATTTAAATAAACATAAAAATTAATTATTATCTTATGAGCAATTTGCAAGTGTACAGATTTAAAATTATAGTTATTGTAAATCATAAATTATAGTAGATTTTAAAGTATTCAATGAAGAATTAATAAAATGAATACTAGGTGGAGAGATAATTTTTTATTGAAACAAAAATAATGAAAAGAAAAATAAGCTTATAAAATTTAAAGAGGTTATATATCAATGGTTGAAAGTGTCTATGAAATATTAATTCAGCCATTTTATGGTGTAAATAACTTTATAATTTATTTTTGACAAGCATAAAAAACAAATTTTTTCATAAAATCTAAATATTGGATATTAATTATTTAAACTAGTTTAAATAATTAATATATTGTAATAAAATATGAATAATATTATAAAAGAATGGGAGATATGTTTTGTGGATATAGATAGAATTTTAAATTTTTCCTCAAATGCAGGTAAAGCTATGTTGCAGAGTGGAGGAGAAACTTATAGAGTTGAAGAAACGATAAGTAGAATATGCCAATCTTTTGGTATAGAGCATGTAGATGTATTTGCAACTCCAACAGCTGTAATGGCATCTGTTTTTGTAGATGGAAAACTACACTCAGCAATTAAAAGAATAAGTTCAAGAAGGGTAGACCTAAACTTAGTTCATGAAGTTAACTCATTATCAAGAGCAATCAGTATAAATGATTTAGATATTGAGTTATGTGAGAGGATTTTAGATGAGATAAGTGAAGACAATTATTATTCAGATATAGTAACAATAATTTTTGCAGGTATTGCAGCAGCAACTTTTTCTATATTATTTGGAGGAGATTTAAAAGAATTTATAGCTGCGTTTATGGTGGGAATAATGACTAAATTTGTTATTATGTACTTAAATAAGTCTTCACTAAACGATTTTTTTGTAAATGCAATAGGAGCAGTTGTCATAGCTTTTTGTTCCATTGTGATTCTAAAGCTTGGATTTATAAAGACTATGGACCATTTAATAGCAGGAGCAATAATGCTTTTGGTTCCAGGGCTCGCTTTAACTAATGCGTTAAGAGACTTGTTAGATGGTCAATTGATATCTGGTCTTGCAAAGTTGGCAGAAGTATTTTTTGTAGGTGTATCCATAGCAGTAGGAATGTTTTTGGTACTAGGATTATACTTCAAGTTAGGGGGTATATAAATGAAATTGTTTATAGAAGTAGTAGCAGCTTTTTTTACAGCCTTAAGTTTTGGAATTCTATTTAATATGAAGGGAAAAAACTTGATAATATCAGGTGTCGGTGGAAGTATAGCATGGTTTTCATATAAGTTTTGTTTGAATATGGGTGTATCAGTAAATTTGTGCTTTTTTATAGCTACAGTATGTTTTGCAATATATTGTGAATTATGTGCTAGGATTTATATGACTCCATCGACAACTTTAAGTGTCTGTTGTCTTATAATTCTAGTACCAGGTTATGGAATATATAACACTATGTATTCTGTTTTAACTAATGACTATATTAAGGCAGTAGAGTATGGGGTAAGTACATTATCTTGTGCAAGTTCGATTGCATTGGGATTAGTATTTATAACCACAGTATTTAGGAAAGTTAATCTATATGGAATAGTTTCAAAGATAAAAGATAATGAAAAATATAAGAAGAGCATAAATAAAATTAAACCACAGAAATAGAAAAAATTGACTTTTATGCCAAAGGATGATAATATAATAACATAAAATAGAATAAGAATATCTTTTATTAAATTAGATATTCTTATTGTCATAATATTAGTCACGGTTTTTTATTTCAACAAACCGACAACTTGAATCACAGATGTAAGTTTTAGAACTTGTTTTGTATTAACAAATTTGTATTAATGTAGAAACCTTAATTCTAAATTAAAAGGGGGAAGATTCACAATGGAGAAGCTGTCAGAGAAGAGGAGAGTCAAGGCAGTAAGTATGGAAACCTTCGTATTTATTGTACTTTTGGCGGTAGGATTTGGCTATGTAGGCAGTATCATGGGTGCAGGAATGATGTTCAAAGTAATAATGAGTACAGCACATGCACTTTTACTAGAAACAGTATTTTTGATAATGGCAATGGCAGTCCTTGCAGGTGCACTTAGTGCATTACTTTCAGAATTTGGAGTAATATCTTTAGTAAATAAGATATTTAAGGGCCTTATGAGACCTATATGGGGGTTACCTGGTGCTAGTATAGCAGGAGTAGTGGCAACTTATTTATCTGATAACCCAGCTATTATACCATTCGCTAAAGACAAAACATTTACACAATACTTTAAAAAATACCAAATACCTGCTTTATGTAACTTAGGAACAGCTTTTGGTATGGGACTTATTGTAACAACTTTCATGATAGCTCAAGGTAAAGAATATGTATTACCAGCTATAATTGGTAACGTTGGAGCAATAATAGGTAGTATTATTAGTGTTAGAATTATGTTGACTTTTACTAAAAAGTATTATAATTATGACCCTAAAATTGATAATGACAAACAAGCAAATGGAAAAGGTGAAAAGATTGAAGAGTTTAGAGAAATAAGAGATGGTAATGTATTCCAAAGAGGATTGGATGCTATACTTGAAGGTGGTAAGCTAGGTGTTGAAATGGGTATGGCTATAATACCAGGAGTTTTAGTAGTTTGTACATTAGTTATGTTATTAACTTTTGGACCATCTACAGACCCTGCTACAGGTCAAGCTGTTTACACAGGAGCTGCATATGAAGGTATAAAATTATTACCTGCTATTGGTGACAAAATCAGTTTTATAATAGAACCATTATTTGGATTTACTTCACCAGAAGCAATAGCATTCCCTGTAACTGCATTAGGTGCTGTTGGGGCAGCAATATCTCTAGTGCCAGAATTTATAAAATCAGGTGCTGTAACTCCTAATGATATAGCAGTATTTACAGCAATGGGTATGTGTTGGAGTGGATATTTAAGTACACACATTGGTATGATGGATGCTTTAGATGCAAGACCATTAGCTGGTAAAGCGATTCTTTCGCATACAATAGGTGGTTTATGTGCAGGTGTATGTGCCCACTTTATATTTATGCTTGTTGGATAGGAATGTTTTAAAAATCAAATATTAAGATATTATAATTTATTAGATTGAATCAAATTAACAATTTAAATATGTAAAAATTAAATTAGTGATTTAAATATATAAAGGTGCTGTTTTGAAATAGAGATTTATTTTCATTTTAAGACAGCACCTTTTAGTAATTTGAAGGTATTAATTAAATGTATTGATTGAATTTATTATGATAAAATTGTATTATATACATTAGAGTCAATTTAAACAGTAACAGTAAGGAGGAATTGCAGTAAATGAAAAAAGAACGACTACATCATGAAGACTTAAAAGAGTATGATTATGATGAAGATGACTATCTCAGTAAGAAAATAATTATTAAGGACTTTATAAAAACTATATTGGTTATGATAATTGCTACTGGAATATCAGTAGCTTTTAAAAAAGTAGGTTTTAATGAATCTAATATTATTTTAGTGTATATATTAGGTGTATTATTTGCTACAAGTATAACACATGGGTATTTTTTTGGAATACTTTCTTCAGTAATAGGAGTGCTATCATTTAATTTTTTCTTTACACACCCATTATATACTTTTATAGCTTATAGAAAAGATTATCCAATGACCTTTTGTATTATGCTTTTGGCAGCAATTATAACAAGCACTTTAACTTCTAGAATAAAAAAAGAAGTAAGACTTTCTCATAAAAGAGAGAAAATGATAAGGTTGCTTTATGAAAATAATAAAACACTTCTTAAAGCAAAAAATAAAAATCAAATAATTGAATTTTGTGGGTCTAATTTGGTGAACATGTTAAATAGAACTGTTATAGTAACTATTGCAGATGGTGATAATAATCTAGGTAAGCCAAGTATTTATATTTGTAATAATGATGGAAGTGAGAATATATTCCACTCAGTATTAGAAAAGGAAGCTATAAAAGAGGCTTTTAGAACAGGTGAACCAGTTGGGATTGGAACAAAATATTGTAAAAATAGTAGTGCTTACTATTTTCCTATAAAAGGTCAAGAATCCAATGTTCTTGGTGTTATAGGTATTGCATGTTTTAAAATTGATATTATTACGGAAAATGAAAAGATATTGTTAGAAGCAGTTTCAACACAGGTTGCATTAGCAATTGATAGAGAAAACCTATTTGAAAAGAATAAAAAAGCTAATCTTGAAACAGAACGAGAGAGATTAAGAGGAAACTTACTTAGATCAATTTCTCATGATTTGAGAACTCCACTTACAAGTATACTAGGTTCTTCTTCAACTATACTTGAAAATGATGACATAATAGATAAAGAAACTAGAGTAGAGCTACTAAAAAATATATATGAAGATACAAGTTGGTTAACACACTCTGTTGAGAATATACTTAGCATGACCAGAATAGATGAAGGAAAATTGGATATTGAAAAACGTCCAGAGGTTGTAGATGAAATAATTGCGGAATCTATATTAAGAGTTAAAAAATTTGCCAATAGTAGAGAGATACAAACCAATATACCAGATGAAATAATAATAGTTCATGTGGATGTATTATTGATAGAGCAAGTTTTAGTAAACTTAATTGACAATGCTATAAGACATACACCTAAAAATTCTAAGATAGAATTAACTGTAAGCAAAGAAGCCGAAAATGTATTATTTGAAGTGGCAGACAACGGAAAAGGAATACCAAGTGAAGATATTAAGAATATATTCAATAGATTTTATACAAAGAATAAAGCAAGAAATCTTGAAAGAAGAGGGATTGGTCTTGGTTTAGAAATATGTAAGTCTATAGTACAAGCTCATGGTGGAGAAATTATTGCTTTCAATAATCCTTCTGGAGGAGCTACATTTAGATTCAGTATACCTTTAGATAAAGGGGAGGTGAAAGACGAATGGAAGTAAAGCCGTTGGTTTTAATTGTAGAAGACGATAGACCAATTTGTAAATTTATAAAAGTGTCTCTGGAAACTCAAAACTATAGATGTGTAGAAACTGACAATGGAGGCACAGCTATATCACTTATACATTCTCTTGACCCAGATTTAATAATTTTAGATTTAGGTTTACCAGATATTGATGGAATTGAGGTAATAGGTAGAGTTAGGGCTTGTGCTAAAAATAATAAAATAATTGTTGTTTCAGCAAGGGAGCATGAAAGAGATAAAGTTGAGGCTTTAGATGGCGGAGCAGATGATTATTTAACTAAACCTTTTAGTGTAACAGAACTTTTGGCTAGAGTGCGTGTGGCCCTTAGAAATAAAGTTCAACAAGGTAAGATAAATAGTGACGTTCCTACCACCTTTGAGGTTAAAAATCTAAAGATAGATTATGAAAAGCATCTTGTATCTATTAATGGTGAGGAGATACACTTAACTCCAATTGAATATAAACTTGTTGAATTAATGTCTAAGTATTCAGGGAGAGTTTTAACACATAAATTTATAATAGATAAGGTCTGGGGTAATTACTATGAAAGTGAAAACCAATCCCTTAGAGTTTTTATGGCAAGTATAAGACGAAAAATTGAAAAAAATCCTGCTCAACCAGAGTATATTTTAACTGAAGTTGGAGTAGGATATCGCATGACAGATGAATAAGTATCAAATTAAAAGTATTAGTTAATCTAAACTAGTAATATTTTAACTAAATATAAATAGCCATGTATTTTATAATAAGTAGGAGGAAAGCCAGCCTATTAATATTATATTTGCATGGCGATTTTTAATACAAAAACTATATTTTAATAAAGACTATATTTTTATTTAAATAAAATATATTTCAAATTGAGCTTTAGTTAATTTGATATTTCTTTTTTATAAATAATTTTTATATATAAAATATTTTACTTATTAATAAATATTTTTTAATATAAAAAAGTTACTATTTTTATCTTTTTATAATGGTCTTTATGATATTATTAATATAACTATAATAACAACACTGTAATTCATTGTAGAATGTACTTTTTTAGCAATGAGAACTTATGTCTTTTTAAATGGGTAAAGCAGTTTGATTTTTCATAATATAAATATTTATTTAATAGTTATGTAAATATTTATACTATATATTGAATGAAGATATGAGTATAAAATATAATTTTTATAATGTAAAACTTGCTTAGAACTAAGTTAAGGTATGAATAACAAGAATTATATGAAGATTAAAAAAATAGTATGTACAGCAAAAGATATTTATGATAATTTAAGTTTTAGAGAGCCTCAATGAGTAATATGATAATGAGCTCTATTTGTCAAAAAAGATGATGCTATTGTATTCTTTTTTTTTATAAAAAAGTACAATAGCATCATCAAAGGTACATCAAAACTTGACATAGTTTCAAGAATTTAAAAAATTGAATAAAAGGAGTTATACATAAATGAGTGTGAGAAACTTAGTAGATGAATTAGATGAAATTATATATGTTTCCTCCTTGGATACATATGAACTTTTATATATTAATAAAAATGGGAAAAGGATATTAGGGCTTGATGATATTTCTCATAGAAAATGTTATGAAGCATTACAAGGAAGAGATTCTCCTTGTGAATTTTGTACTAACTCTTTTTTGAAAGATGATGAATATTACATATGGGAAAATACAAACACTGAAATAGACAGACATTTTATATTAAAAGATAAATTAATTGAGTGGGAAGGCAGAGCTGCACGACTGGAAATAGCTCTTGATATTACTGATAAGGAAAATATAAGTAAGTCGATAGAAGAAAAATTAGAAATAAAAGAATTACTAGTTGGGTGTATTAAACATCTTATAACAGAAACTAATTTTTCAGATGCTATAAATCTTGTATTAGGCAGTATTGGGAAATTTCATAAGGCTGATAGAGCATATATTTTTGAAGTGTCAGCAGATGGTAAAAAGATAAATAATACATATGAATGGTGTAATCAAGGGGTTGAGGGACAAAAACAATTCCTTGAAGATATTGATATTGAATCACTAAAAAATTGGTTTTTATTATTTCATGAAAAAGGTTTTATAATAGTAGATAATATAGAAAGTTTAAAAGAAACACAACCAATTGAGTATGAAATTTTAAAACCTCAAAATATTGAAAGTTTAATAGCATCTTCATTAAAGCAAGATGATAAAATTATTGGATTTATTGGAGTTGACAATCCACAGAGAGCTGTTAAGGACACATCTCTTTTGACTTCTCTATCTTATTTTTTATTGACTGAAATGAAAAAGAGAGAAGTAGAAAATAAATTGAATCATATGAGCTATTATGACTTTTTGACTGGGGTTTACAATAGAAATAAATATATTAAATACATAGATAATTTTTACAGCAATAAAGCTAAATCTATGGGGGTTGTGTTTATAGATATAAATGGATTAAAAGATATCAATGATAACTTTGGACATGCTAGTGGCGATTCTGCTATTGTATCAACCTGTGTAATTATAAAAAAATACTTTCATTCCTATAATATTTATCGTATTGGTGGAGATGAGTTTGTTGTGTTATGTGAGGAAATTTCAAAACAACTATTTGAAGAAAAGGTTACTTGGTTAAGTGAGGAGTTTAAAGATACTAGGGTATATAGTGTAGCAATAGGAAGCACTTGGAGTGAAGATAATATAAATATACATATGTTGACTAAAATTGCTGACGAGAGAATGTACCAAGATAAGCAAAGATATTATGAAAAAAATAAATTAAGGACCAATAAATTAGAGGAGATAAGCAATTTAAATGATTCAGAAAAAAGAATTTTATCTACATATGAAGATTTAGAGACTAAAGAATCTTTTGACAGTATAACAAGTGATGGATATTCCAAAACTTATGAAAAATTAGTTTATAATACATATGATATTATCTTAGATATTTGCTTAGAGAAAAACTTAATTACTCCAATCTATCAATCAGAAAACAATATTTTTAAAATTTCTGTAAAAGAGAACATACAAAAAACATTTTTATACATTAGAAACTATATAGTTCATCCTGATGATAGAGCTATATTTTACTCCAATCTTTATTCAAAGTTTCTTGATGATTCAAAAAATAACAAGCAAGAGGACTTAAAGTTGAGTTTTGAATGTAGATGTTTAGGAGAGGATAAAAGGTACTATTGGGCATCTATGTGTATCCTAAATGTCATCAGTAAAAATAAATTTGGTGAAAATCAGACGCATATTTTGCTTTCTATTAAAAATATAGACCATATTATGCAAATACGTAAAAGGCAAAGAGATATATTGACAGGGCTATATAATTACGAAGGCTTCTGTCAACAAGCAAACTTATTACTCAAAAAACATCCTAATAAACATTATGTTGCTATAATGATGGATATAGATAAGTTCAAGGTAATTAATGATATTTATGGTATTCAAGAGGGAGATAGGGCATTAATATATATTGCAGAACTGATTAAAAAAAATATTACTTCTAAGGGAATCTGTTGTCGTATGTATGCAGATGTGTTTTGCATTTTTTATGAGTGTTATCATGATAAAGAGGTAGATAAATTAATTTATAAGATTACAAAAAATTTAAGTATAAAGCAATTTGAATATATGTTAGTACCATGCTTTGGAATTTATAGGATTTTGGATAATAATATATCAGTTACAAATGCCTGTGAAATGGCAGGATATGCACATAAAAATGTAAAGAAGCAAAGTATAAGTCATCATATGTTTTACGATGAAGCTATGAGGAATGATGCAATTGAAGAAAAACAGATGGAAAGAGAAATGGAGTATGCATTGGAAAATGGACAGTTTCATGTATACTTACAACCTAAGTATAATCTTGAAATAAATGAAATTGTAGGAGCAGAGGCCTTGGTTAGATGGATACATCCAGAAAAAGGTATAATACCTCCAAATAAATTTATATCACTATTTGAGAAGAATGGGTTTATTATTAAACTAGACATGTATATATGGGAGCAAGTATGTACTTTGATAAGAAAATGGATAGACTTAGGTCAGAAGCCAATACCGATTTCTGTAAATGTATCAAGATTACATTTGTATAATCCTCAATTTAGATATATTGTTTTAGGTCTAATAAATAAATATAATATACCAAAATCATTTTTGGAATTAGAACTTACAGAAAGCTTATTTATTAAAAATATAAAGCTATTTGCCAAGATAATAGCAGAGCTTAGAACAGATGGTATTATATTAAATATGGATGACTTTGGCTCGGCATATTCTTCATTAAATATGCTAAAAAATATAAATATTGATACATTAAAGATAGATTGTGGATTTTTCAATGAAAAAGAAATTACAGAAAGAGAAAAAATTGTTTTAAAGCATACTATAGCCATGGCTAAGGACCTAGAAATGGATGTAGTTGCAGAAGGTGTAGAAACAAAAGAGCAAGCAGAATTTTTAGCTAGTTTGAATTGTGTTGTAATTCAGGGATATTACTATTGTAAGCCTATTCCAAGTCTAGATTTTGAAAGTTTACTTTATAATCATCAAGATAGTAAACTAATAACTACTTAAAATAATATACTTTATTTAAATGTAATATATTCTGTGATAGGTTGTCTAAATTAAATGTAAGATAGTCTGTATATATTCAGTCAATTAATAATTCAAGGTTGAAATATATACAGGCTTTATAGTATTTAAAATTTAATTTTTAGAGATTTTTATTCTAAACGCTTGTATAGAACTTCTTTACCATAAATATAGAATGTGAGATAATAAATTAAATAAAAAATAAAAGCAATGACATTATAATTTTTTAGTAAGTACAATATGGATGGATTAGGAGCGAAGTTTATGATAGTGGGTATTATAGGTCCTTCAGACTCTGGCTTTAAGATAAAGGAAGACTTAAAACAGATAGATAGCAATTTAGAAACTAAAATATATGTAAGAGAAAAAGTAGTAGATACAGTAGAAGTTATTTCAAAATGTGAAGATGAATGTGATGCTATTATATTTACAGGATGTGGAGTCTATGAGTTTATAAAATCTAAACATGAAATAAGTAAACCACATTCATTTGTTCCAAGAAGTGGGACAAGTATAATGAAAGCATTTTGGGCAATAAAGAGCGAAAATATAAAGCTAGATAAATTTAGTATAGATGTAGTTGATAGATATGTTGTAGAAGATGCACTTAAAGAGTTTGATATTGAAGCTACAAGTATATTTTGTAGGCCATTTTCTTTAGAAGTAGGAGAATCTGAACTTGCAAAGTGGCATATACAATTGTTTGAAGAAAATAAGACCGAGATAATGATAACTGGTTTTGGAGCAGTGTACAATGAGTTAAAGGAAAGAGGTTATCCTGTATTTCGGCTACAAGCAACCATACAATTAATCAAAGAAAGTTATGAGAAAGTGAAGAGTGAATATGCTCTAAGTAAGGCTAGATTTTCTCAAATTGCAGTAGAAATATTGAGTCTAATAGATTATAAAGAGAAGATAGAAAACTATTATTCTGATATGATAAAAAAATCAGATATGGATAAGCTTGTAGTAAACTATGCAAGAAGTATTCAAGGTTCTTTATTTTCGTTTGGAAGAAATGATTATGTGGTATTTGTTCATAAAGGTGTAGCTGATAATGAGTACAATTATGATAAATTATTTAAGTTAAAAAGAGATATAAAAGACATGGGATTTTCTCTTAGTATAGGTATTGGGACTGGAGTAACTGCATATCAAGCTGAAAATAATGCACATAAAGCATTGAGACATTCAATAGATTCAAAAGAAATTGGTATATATTTAGTAGATGAAGATGAAAATATAAGAGGTCCTTTAGCCTCAGAAAATGAATTAAATTACTCCTTAGTATTGTCTGATGAAAAAGTAATAGAAATATCTAAAAAAACTGGAATGAGTTGCGAATCAGTAGCAAAAATTATAGCTATAAGTGAAAATAGAAAAAGCAAGATTTACGATTCAAAAGAATTGGCAGAATATCTAAATGTAAGTGAAAGAAGTGCAAGGCGTATACTGAATAAAATAGTAAGTGCAAATCTAGGGAGAATATGTGCTAAAGAAACTAGTATTGGTGGAGGTAGACCAAAGAATATTACTGAGATATTGTTTTAAAATATTATATAAGATTGTATGAAGTGTCATATAAAATACTAAAACCTATGTAAATCAACTTTTTAAAATAGTACTTATAGAGTTGAAAATACATAGGTTTTTAATTATGAGAGTTAAAGAGTAGTATTGTATAAAAGTATTTATATTAGTGATAGTACTCTAATTTATCATTAATTTTTTACAATTCATCATTTAACTTAATCATATGATAAACTATTTTAGCAGTATCATATAATTCATCTATATTTACATATTCATTAACTGTGTGTACGTCATACATCCCTAAACTTAATATAGCACAATTATATCCAAGATTAGCTAGTATATTTGCATCACTACCACCACCAATTATCATTGGATTTGGAACAACACCAACTTGTCTTATTGCTTCCTCACTTAATTTAAAAACATGACTGTCTCTACTAAGTTCAAAACTTGGATAAGACATATTATGTTCAAAAGTGTAAGTAGTATTAAATTTAGATGCAGCATCTGAACAACATTTTTTCATATGATTAAGTTCATATTCTAAAGTTTCAGGGACATGAGACCTGATTTCAGCAGTCAATGTAACCTTATCAGTTACTATATTTGTAGCTCCACCACCTTCTATTTTACCTATATTTGAAGTTGTCAGAGAATCTATTCTACCTATATGCATATTACTTATAGCATGAGAGGCAACAAATATAGCATTTATACCTTTTTCAGGTTCTATACCAGCATGTGCTTTTTTACCATCAAAAGATATTTTTATAGATTCTTGTGCAGGAGCCTTATATGCTATAGAACCAATAGCTCCACCAGAATCTAAAATCACCATATCCTTGCAAGGTAAGTTATCAGGGTTAAAGTTTTTAACACCATGCATACCAGCTTCTTCACAAATTGTAAAACATAGATATATATCTCTATGTGGTATTTTTTCTGTAATAACATGTTCTAGAGCTTCTAGGATAGCAGCTATACCAGCTTTGTCATCTGCACCAAGTGTAGTAGTTCCATCACTTCTAACTACATTACCATCTAGTATTGGATTTACACCTAAACAAGGTTGAACTTGGTCCATATGAGCACATAAACAAAGAGGTCTACTTCCTTCTTCTCCTTTTATATATGCGATAACATTTCCCGTATTAGCACCATATTTTTCACCAGCATCATCTATAATAGCGTCTATATTTCTTTCTTTTAGATAGTTTACTATCCACTTGGACATTTCTAATTCTTGATTAGATGGGCTGTCAATCCTAACCATATCCATAAAGTTATCTATAAGTCTATTTTTACTTAACATAAATCATTTCTCCTTTTAGAAAAATTTAAATAAATTACATACTATAAGAAGGGAATATTCCAGGTCCTAATGGAATATTAAACACCATAAATAGTATCAATAGTATAGTCCATACTATCAAGAATGATATAGAGTATGGTAGCATATTAGCTATTACAGTACCCATACCAGCATCCTTATCATACTTTCTTGTAAATGCTAGTATAATAGGGAAGTATGGGAATAAGGGGCTAAGTGGATTTGTTATACAGTCACCTATACGATAAGCCATTTGTGTAAGTGCTGGATTGTATCCGACCATCATAAACATTGGTACGAATATTGGTGCAAGTATAGCCCACTTTGCAGATGCACTTCCTATAAATAAATTTATAAAGCATGATAATATAATAAATCCTATCAATAATAAAGGACCATTTATTCCTGCTGATTTCAAAAACTCTCCACCTTTTACAGCGAGTATCAAACCTAAATTACTATTTGTAAATAATTGCAAAAACTGTGAAGCAGCAAATGCTAGTATTATATATCCGCCCATATCACTCATTGCACCAGCCATTATAGAGACAACATCTTTATCCTTTTTTATCTTACCTATAGTTTTTCCATATACAACACCAGGTATAAAAAAAGCTAAAGCTATTATAGGTACCATACCTTTCATAAGAGGAGCATTATTTAATAATAAATCTCCTGTTTCTGGGTCTGCTAAGAATGGTTTTTGACCAATTACACTAAGTGCTATCATAATTGCTGCATATATTAATATACTTATACCAGCTTTTTTAAGCCCTTTTTTTTCTACATCACTAAGGCTACCATCAACATCTAACTCTGCATTTCCTTCGTATTTACCAAATCTAGGAGCTACAATTTTTTCTGTTACCCAAGTTGCTAACAATATTAATACAAAAGTTGATGCTATCATAAAAAATAAGTTCATTGTTGCATTAGCTTCAAATCCAGAATCAATCATCTGAGCTGCTGGTACTGTAAAGCTTGCAGCAAGTATATCGTTAACACTTATCATGATGTTTGCTGCAAATCCTAGACAGACTGCGGCATATCCAGAAAATAAACCTATAAGTGGATGTCTTCCAACACCAAGATATACAAGTGCAGCCAATGGTGGGAATAGTATTGTACCTGCATCTGATGCAATATTTGCAAGCATACCTATAGTCATTACAACAAGAGTTACTTTTGTTTCAGGAATTTTGCTTACTGATGCCTTTATTGTTGCTGTCATAAGTCCAGTTTTATCACAAACACCAGCGCCTATCATAGTAACTAAAACTAGTCCTAAAGGTGCAAAGCCTTGAAAATTACTAACAATATTTCCTAATAAAATCTGAAGTTGTTCTACAGTTAATAAATTTACAGCAGTTATAGTTTCGCCAGTACCAGGATGAACTACTGATATACCCATAGAACCGATTATGCTAGATAGTATAAGTAAAAGTACACATAATCCTAGAAATATTGTAACTGGGTCTGGTAGCTTATTACCAACAATTTCTATTCTGTTTAATGTTCTGTCAAAAAAGTTTTTCTTTTTAACTACGTTATCATTCATAATATCCTCCCTATGTTTTTAAAATATAATATTGAAAATAAGTATTGTGGTCAAATTTATAATATAAATTATGACTGTCAATTTAAGACGTGTCCACAATGTGTCCTAAAAAAAGTATAAAATAAACTTTTTCCTATGTCAATGTAATTTTCTGAATTTTCTGGATGAGTGATGTTAATTAAATATGCTTTAAGTAGATTAATGACGAATTATATCTAAGTTATTTGTATTATATATATACTTTAAAATTAATTTTAAAACAAAACTTTATAAAAATCTAGTGGAATATTAAGTTAGTAAAAGAATAAATTAATAAAATACAAAACTTTATAACAACTAAATAACAACTCAAGTGGAGTATTTAGGTTAGAACTAAAAAATAATATGTAAGGGGATAAATTGTCATAAGGTTATATGAAAAATATAAAAAGATTAAAGAATCGTAGAGAAATAGTAAAATACACAAGTTTATATTATGATGAATATAACCTATGTAGGAGCTCTTTTTAATGACTTTTGTATATGAGAATGATATAATATATTCTAACAATAAGTAAAGAAATATTAAAATAAAATTAAAAATATTAAGTTATTTATATGTTTTTGTAAACTAGATAGTAATATTATTATATTTTTATAAAAAATATATTGGAAATATAATCAATTTATATAATTGGAAATTATTGGGTTAATTTTAATAGAAAAATGAAAAAATATGAATAATAGCTCTATATGATAGTTAAATCACTCTTTAAATTAATAAATAATGTGAGAGTTCATTTATAAGTGTATCAACAGTAGTTGAATTATAGAAGTATTAAAATAATTCATGAATAAGAGTGTGGAATGTACAAGGGAGGTAGGATGTTAGAAACAATATTAAAGAA
The DNA here is from genome assembly GCF_020658495.1 of Clostridioides sp. ES-S-0048-02. Taxonomy (NCBI): domain Bacteria; kingdom Bacillati; phylum Bacillota; class Clostridia; order Peptostreptococcales; family Peptostreptococcaceae; genus Clostridioides; species Clostridioides sp. ES-S-0048-02. Next base: position 54,922 of record NZ_JACVWH010000014.1, on the reverse strand, counting down.
TTTTAAAGCAAAGAAGATGAATTTGTATAAATCTGAAATTAGATTGAGAAATTATAGATGTTTCTGCGGTTTGTCATTATTAGGACTCACTATTTCAGCTATGGTGTTTGTATTTGGATTGATTTTATCAGAAGTTGTTACTTTTAATATAGAGTTTTTTATTATACTTGGATACTTTTTTATTCTTTATATTATTTCTAAATTTTACTTAAAAAAACACTTTCAGCATATAACGCTTATCTTTTATTTGGCATTAACTCCAGTTATGATAATGGGTATTTTGATGGGAACTTTTCTAGATAAAACAGAACCATCAATCACAATTATGGTCTTTATATGTGTACTTCCTTTATTCATATTGGATAAACCATGGAGAATTACTCTCTACATAACAGGAACTGCTATAATCTATGGTATTTGTTGCTTTATAGCAAAGGATATAAATATGTTTATGGCGGATTTAGTTGATTTAGTTACTTTTTATTTTTTATCTGTGGGTGTTAACTTTTTTATTCTGAATGACCGTATCGAAAGTGTAGAAAACTACATTAAATATAGAACTAAATCAGAAATTGATTTATTGACAGGTATATATAATCGAGGTGCTGGTGTTGAAATGATTGAACATCTTATGGACGAAAAAAAGTATGGTGCTTTTATTCTTATCGATATAGATGATTTTAAATATATCAATGATTCCTATGGTCATATTGTAGGTGACCGTTATTTACAAGCTGTAGCTGATAATATAAAGAATATTTTCTATGATAGTGTAGTTTTAAGATTAGGTGGTGATGAATTTGCCATCTATGCTAAGGATTTAAAGAATGAGGAGAATTGTAAAATACGCTTTGAGAAATTATTTGATGCATTAGATAATATGGAAGATTTATCACAAAATGATTATGTATTTCATATTAGTTTAGGATGTTCAATTTGTGATAAAAACATTGCTAATTTTGAAGATTTATATAGTAAGGCAGATGAAGCTCTTTATGCAGCAAAGGAAGCAGGAAAAGGGTGTTATCGAATAAACTGATTTAATATTTTATCATGATTTTTATGTATATGTAATATATAATTTTTAAAAAGAAAAACGGTAGTTTCAGCTGGAATTTTGAAACTGCCATTTTTCTTTTCTGATTTTTTTGTAACTGGAAGCCAGACTTCATGTTCTGCATTTTGTAGGTATGAATTTAAGTAAACTTCTATATCTGAAATATTTTCTACATATTTATAACTAGAGTCAGGAAGCCACTCTGTTCAAATTCAACGTTCTAAATATTGTATGCTTTCTACAAAAATGGTAACCTTGTAAATATTACAATAAGTAGCATCAGTAAATATCTATTATGTTTACCAATGCTATTTTTTGCAAATTTATAGTATAAAGTGCTAACTGTAATATCAAGTTTTTATTTTTCAAGGTATGCTTTTAAAGCAAGACCAATAAATTTTGATGCTCCATCTCCATATTTATTATCGTTAACCTCAATAAATACAGGGTTTGATATATAATTTTCAGACATAATAGGCCAATAATTATCTCCCATATCTATTCCATTATTAATTTTATTAGTAAAAGAAATCAGTTCTTTAACTAATTCTTGGACATCTAAAGATGCAACATCTTTACTTAGATTTTTTGTAAGTTTTCTTGTAATATCATCACCTTTTTTAATAAGGTTAAGTACTTCTGATTGAGAAATAGTAGTACTGTTAGATAAAAAATTTTGAAAGTTATTTTCCATAGCCTTTGTGTATTTTTCAAGACTTCCAAACTGCTTAATTGCCATATTTGCTATTTCATTTTCATATGATTTGATTTCTGAAGTTATTTTATCAAAATCTTCAATGCTTTCAGTTTGTGCGACAATCTCATCAGTGTGAGATTCTTTGAACTCAGTTAAAATATGAAAATACTCACTCATATTAAAATCTTTAAAATCCACACATTTATCTACTTTTATAAGTTTATTAAGTAATTCTAATAGAGCATTTAATCTATCTCGCTTTATTTGGATTAGTTCTCTTTGATTTTTAAATGCAGTTAGACAATCAAATTGAGGATTTTCCATGATTGCTTCAATTTCTTTTAATGTGAAATCAAGTTCTTTAAAAAATGTAACTTTTTGTAGAACTTCTAATGCGTTATCATCGTATAATCGTAATCCATCAGTAGTTATTTTTGTAGGTTTAAATAAACCAACTTCGTCATAAAACTGTAGAGTACGTATACTGACACCAGTTAATGAAGAAACTTGTTTTAATGTCATCATTTCAACTCACCTTCTTTCGTACCCTAATAATTGAGAGTTAGCTAATATTTTTTTATAAGAAATATACAGTATTTGTAAATGCTATCTCTAACTACTAATGTATGCTATTACTATACATGAGGATGAATATATTTGTTATATTTTTTCTAAATAAATATTGAGGACTTTACGAAGGAAAAGAAAAGATGGTATAGCTTTTAAAGCATATACCACCTTTGTATTATAAAAAGAATACTTAATAGACCTATAAAGTTTTGTCGTGTTTTTCTAAGAATGTTAAGTATTCTTCTTTAGTCATAACTGGTGTAAAGGCATCTAATATACCTTTAGTCTCTTTAGCATTATCAAAAAGAAGGTCTATAACTGTAAGTGCCATAGCCTTAGCAGGTACTATGTAAGCTAAGTCTTCATCAATTATTTCAAAATCTCTTGTATGAAGAGCACCTTTTACACCACCAATCATAGGGTGAAGGGTAGGCATTATATGAGATACATCTCCAAAATCAAATGAACCAGTGAAATCTCCACCATCAATAATTTTTCCTTTTAAACCTAAATCTTCAAGGTTATTTTTAAATAAGTTATCAAGGTTTTTGTATCTTAATATTGGTAGATACCCAGGAATTTCAGTTATTTCAACATCAGCTCCAACCGCCATTCCACCAGCCATCAATGCTTTATTTATTCTTTTATTAGCATCTATCATGCCGTTTATAGTTCTAGCTCTTACATATGATTCCATATGAACATCAGCAGGAACAACATTTACTATATCTCCACCTTTTGTGATGATAGGATGGAATCTAACTCTTTCAGATTCTTTAAAAGTCTCTCTAAGTGCATTTACATTATTTATAGCAAGCATTGCTGCATTTAAAGCATTTATTCCATCATGTGGAGCAGAACCAGCATGAGATTCTTTTCCTATAAATTTAACTTTTTTGCCGACAAAGCCATTACTTTCAGGACCAACTAGAGCCTTATCTTCTCCTAAATCTGAAGAGTGAAACATCATAGATATGTCTATATCATCAAAGTAACCTCTTTTTATTAGTTCTTGTTTTCCACCAAAGTAAGTTATTTTTCCTTCTTTTTTCAATTGTTCCCTGTATTCCAATTCAATAAATTCTTCAGCAGGAGTAGCCATAAATGATATTTTACCATCTAAATGTTCTAAAACCCCACTTTTTACTAAACCAATAGCTGCACCTAACATTCCAGCTATTTGTATGTTATGTCCACAAGTATGAGATGCACCTATTTCATTAGAATCTTTGTGTTCTTTGCATGATATACCATCTAATTCTCCAAGTATAGATATATGAGGACCTTCTTTACTAGAATTTGCATCTGCCTTACATCCTGTAACAGCTATATTTTTTTCGACAGATAAGTTTAGTTCTTGTTCAAAAAAGTTTGAAACAGCTTCTGTAGTTTTATACTCTTTATATCCATATTCTGGGTTTTTGTAGATTCCATGACCTATTTCTAATATTTTTTCTTTATTTTCATCGATAGTCTTTATTACTAGAGATTTTAATTGTTCTTTATTCATAATAAGTTCCTCCTATATTTTACCTTGAATACTTAAAACTATATGAGCTATACTTGCACATGCAAAGAATATAGTTGTAAAGACAACAAGTGATATTATAACTATTTTCCATGACATTTCCTTTAAAGCTTCTATTTTGTTTCCAACAGAAATTCCTGCAAAAGCTAATAGAGGAGTTGTTATAGCCATAAAATTAATATTATTAGTGTTAGTTAAGAATACTTCAGATGTTGGGCTATATGGCATACTAAGTAAAAGACCTATTATAGTTGCAAATCCAAAAGCAGGAAATATTGATTTAGGAAATAAATCCTTTATAATCATAGCAGCCATAGCAGCTAATATTAACATTACCATTCCAGGAAAAGCTGTTACTATAGATGTACCAACACTAATTCTTTGTCCTATAAGAATTATAACTCCAATAATAGACATAACCAATAATTGATATGAACTTTTCTTTAAATCTAAATTAGCAAACATTTATTAGCACTCTCCTTTTGTAGTTTTTGTTTCGTCAGTTTTTTTACTTCTTGAAAATTTAGGTTCTAAAATTTTGTACATAAAATTAGTAAATGGTAAAGATACAAAGACCAAGAATATAATTCCTGTTATACTAGACATCATATTACTTGTTGCTGCATAGGCAAGTATTGTATCTGCCATTTCTGGAGGTACCATGGTAGAAAGAGAGCCAGCAGCAGCAGTCATCATACTTCCACTACCAACACCACAAGCCATTCCTAAAGCATATGGATGAAGGCCACTATAAATTGAGACTGAGCCTAATACGCTAAAATATATAGTACCAAGAACTGTACCCATTAAATATGTACCAAGTACGCCACTACCTTCTGGAGAATTTATCCCATATTTTTCAGATATAACTCCTAAAGAGGGTTCACGGCTTATACTTGCAGTAGCTCCAATAGCTTCTCTTTTCATACCAAATATTAATGCAAGAGGTAATGCAACTATTGGTGCAAGTATGTGACCAAATTCTTGAGCAAGAAATGCAGGTCCAGCTTGAATTATCTTATCGATGTTTGGGCCAACTGTAGTCCCATATTTTATACCAAGCATTACTAGCGCAATTCCAACAACTTCACCAGCAATATTGATTTCTTTTTCTCCAATAACTTTTTTAAGTGCTTTAATTTTTTTGCCTAATAAGTCAGGTGTTATTATAAGTCCGATTATAACTGCATAAAGCATTGGAAATAGTATTATAGAAGCTGAGCCAATAGCTAATGTTCTTTGTCCTATAAATTCACATACTACTACTAAGATTAAGCAAGTTAAAAAGACTTGAATAAAGTGTTTTTTATTAATTTCCATGATTGCCTCCCTAAAAAAATAAATATTGTACTTATTTGAATTTGAAATAGAAAATACGTTTTCTTGAATATAATACGTTTTCCTAAATTACATAAAATTATATAGTAAAATTGTTTTTCAAATAAGTTTAAGAACTGTCAATAACATGTCCTTAATTAAGGATAAATCAAAAATTTAACATTGTCAACGAAAAAATATGTAAAATATTACATAACTTCAAAATATTAACATATAAATTTATTTATTAAAAATTTACTTAAATATTGTATGAATAAAATATAAAAAGCTTTAAAATAAATAATATAATTATAGAAAATAAAGATAAATATAATAATCTTAGTAGGTGATAATAGATGAAAATAAATAGATTAACAGAAATAATAGTAATACTATTAAATAAAAAATTAGTTACTGCTAAAGCATTGGCTGAGAGGTTTGAAGTTTCTACAAGAACTATATATAGAGATATAGAAACTCTGTCTATGTCAGGAGTACCAGTATATATGACTAAAGGCAAAGGAGGAGGAATATCTTTAATAGAAGAATATTCTATAGACAAAACTATATTGTCAAAGGAAGATAAGGAGAGTTTAATAATAGCACTTCAAACATTACAAGCAACAAAGTATCCAGAAATAAATTCAGTAGTAGATAAAATTGGCTCAATATTTGGAGAAAGTAATTTTGCAAACTGGATTGAAATAGATTTTACTGAATGGGGAAGTAATTTTAATGAGGATGATAAATTTACAAAAATAAAAAATGCTATTTTAAGACGCAATACTATAAATTTTGATTATGTAAATAGTTTTTCAAGTCAGACAAATAGGACTGTTGAACCGATGAAGCTAATGTATAAAAGTAAGACTTGGTACTTGTATGGGTTTTGCAAATTAAAGGACGATTTTAGAATATTTAGAATCAGTAGAATGAAAAACTTAGTAGTAAAAGAAGACATATTTTCAAGAAAGATAATTGAAGAGGCATACTTAGATGACTCTAAAATAATTAAAGAAGATACAGTAACTCTGAGGCTAAGATTTAAGGAAAAGATTCTCTATAGAGTTTTTGATGATTTTAACAATGATTTAATAACTAAAAATGAAGATAATACATATGATGTAATTGCAGAATTCCCAATTGGAGAGTGGATTTATGGATATATCTTATCTTTTGGAGATAGTGTTGAAGTACTTGAACCTAAATTCATTAGAGATAATGTTATAAATAGATTGAAAGAGATGCTTAAGATGTATTCCTTATAAGTTACTATTACTAAATTTAATTATATTAAAATATATGACATATAGATGTCGTATTTTATAAATTATAATTAAATTAAAGAAACAGATAATCAAAAGCAATCAATAAAGCTAAAGTGAGGTATAAAGTATGGATTATGAAATAGTACATATAAGTGAAAAAATAGTTGTGGGTGTATCAAAAGAAACTACAAATAACAACGGACAAGCAGTAAAAGACATAGGTGAATTATGGAAAAGCTTTATGGGGAAGGGTATCTATAATGCTATAAAAGGTAAAAAAAATGATAAAACAATAGGTTTATATACAGACTATCAAGGTGATTTTACAAATCCATATAACTTTGTAGCATGTTGTGAAGTAAATAGTGAAGATGATAAGGACAACAACTTAAGTGAATTTAATGAAAAAGATATTTGTGGAGAGTTTGTTATAAGCAAAGTTATACCAGGTGGTAAATATGCAAAATTCACTATAACAGGAGATATACAAAAGTCAGTAGGAGAATTCTGGTTTGAGTTTTGGAAAATGGATTTTGATAGAACTTATATAAGTGATTTTGAAGAATATCAAAATAATACATATGATATGAATAAGCAAGAAGTTCATATTTACATTGGAATAAGATAAATTCATTGATAAATTTTAATATATAAAACTTATTATAGGAATAAACAAGTTGATAATCATGAGGGAGTGTACTATACACTCCCAATTTTTATTTTATCTTTAAAAGTGATAATATTGTGATTTCTTTAAGTATACAATTTTTGAATAGTTCACAAAATTATCTATAATCGTTTATAATCAATATTTTGTTCATAATTTAAATCTTCCTTTAGCAATATGTAAGAATTTATTAATTAATAATAGGATATAAATTTAATTATAGTTCAGCCGATAATAGATGTATATTATATAAATATTTTCAATTTATTATATATCTATATAATTGGTTTTTGACAACTTTTTACGTTTTTGTGTTTTTTACGTTTTTATGTGATTATGTTTTTAATAACTCGTCAAAATGCAAAACATATATTACAATAGATATATAAGTTTTTTAATTTATAAACTGTATTAATAAAGTTGAATATAGTATAGCATGAATATGTACTTTTATTTATAGATGAAATGTATTTATTATGTAGGGAAAATAGTCAGTAAGTATAAACAATGACTGAAAAATAATAGCATTTATTGTTACAAGTATGGAGGAGTTAGTTTTATGGAAAATAAAATTTTAATAGTAGATGATGCTATTTTTATGAGAATGATGATTAAAGAAGCTCTGAGTAAAAGTGGCTACGAGAATTTAGTAGAAGCAAGTGATGGAGAAGAAGCTTATAATATGTTTAAAGATGAAATGCCTGATTTGACATTACTTGATATTACAATGCCTAAAAAAGATGGTCTAGAGGTATTAAAGGAAATAAAAATGTTGGATTCAAATGCTAAAGTGGTGATGTGTTCTGCAATAGGGCAAGAAAATATGATTGTGGAAGCTATAAAGCTTGGAGCACTAGATTTTATAGTAAAACCATTTAAAACAGAAACATTGGTTAAAGTTGTAAATAATGCCTTAAAATAAAGGCTGTAAATACACCTTTATATAGTAAAAATACATAAATGTAACAATAGAGGGAGGGGTTTATATTATAAATTATTCACAACTTGATAATATTCATATAGATGCTCTTAGAGAAATTGGTAATATAGGCTCTGGGAATGCAATTACTGCACTTGCATCCATGATAAATAGTAAGATAGAAGTATTAATACCCATGGTCAAGATACTTAAATATAATGAAGCTACAAATTTACTTGGAGGTCCAGAAAACAAGGTTGTATGCATTCTACTTGATATGAAAGGCGATATTAATGGGATGTTTATGTTTTTGTTGGATGAATCAATCACTAAACTTATGCTTAATTCTCTTTTTAATAAAGATGAAGCTTTCTTAGACGAAATTACAGGTATTGAAATTTCTGCAATCAAAGAAATAGGAAATATTATGGCAAGTTCTTATGTAAATGCTATTGCATCTATGCTAAACATGAACATAAGTATTTCGGTTCCAGATATGTGTATTGATATGGTCGGAGCTGTGTTGAATGTTCCTATGATAAGATTTTCTGATGTTGGGGACAAAATTTTATTTATAGAAAATAAATTTAAAAATAGCGATAATTATTTTATTAGCCACATATTGATGATTCCAGAAATGGACTCGCTTAAAGACATATTAGTAAGATTGGGATTATCAGTATGAGTAGAGAGATAGTAGTAAATATTGCAGACATGAAAATAGTGTATAAACCAAATGTTTTGGTTACTTATGCACTTGGTTCTTGTGTAGGAGTATGTTTAATAGATAAAACAGCAGGAATTGGTGGAATGTTACATGTTATGTTGCCATATAGTAAAGATGCTATTCACATTGAAAATAAATATAAATTTGCTGACACAGGAATAAAGGAACTTATTAAGTCTATGGAGCATATAGGTGCAAATAGGACATATATAAAAGCAAAAATAGCTGGAGGAGCCCAGATGTTTTTAGGAAATAGTAATTCATCAATTGCAAGCATAGGGTATAGGAATGTTGAAGCAGTAAAAAAAACTCTTTTAAGCTTAAAAATTCCAATAATAGCAGAAGATACAGGAATGAATTATGGAAGAACAATACGCTTTTATACTGAGACAGGCGATTTAATTGTAGACTCAATAAATAAAGGAAAGAAGAAAATATAGATTATTTTTATTTAGAAGATATTTAAGGGGGAGGTATTAAATGAGATTTCCAGATGACCCATATTTAGGTTATGAGTTAGTAGATGAGGGGATTAAGTACCTAAAATTTAAAATGGACGAACAGAACTTTGGTATTGAACTTGAAAAAGTCATAGAAATTGTTGGGAATCAGGAAATCATATTTATTCCAGAACTTCCAACCTATTCAAAAGGAATAATAAATTTGAGGGGAAAAATTATCCCGATAATAGATATGCATTTGAGACTGAGGAAAAATAATTTAAATACTACTGATTATGTATATATAGTAATAGCCGGATTGGAAAATTTAGTAGTGGGATTTATGGTTGATAAAGTTGAGGAGATAATAGATTTAGAAGAAAATCAGATATCACCTCCACCAAGGGTTACTCTTGAATATTCAGATTATTTTGTAAGTGGTATTGGAGAGATAGACAATCAAATAATTACCTTGTTAGATTTGAAGAAGCTTTTGACTGATGGAGAAGAACTTTTGATAGATGAATTGCTTTTTAAATACAATTAAACTATCATGTAACACAGATATATAATTTAGTGACATTGTAATTATATTATAATGAGAACATTTGGAACTATAGTGGTATAATTATTAAGTGTAAGAATTTTAAATTATTAAAATTTGAATATATTATGTTTAAGAGAGGTTTGGATATGGAAAATAAGCAACAAGGAACAATTTTAGTTGTTGATGATAGTGTTCTAATGTGCGATTTAATAGATAAAACACTTACAAAAGATAATTTTAAAGTCATAAAAGCATTTAATGCAATAGAGGCAAAAGAGTGTATTAAGGAGTGTACACCAGACATTATTCTGCTTGATATAATTTTGCCAGACAATTCTGGATTTGAATTGTGTAGAGAACTCAAATCTAATATTCGTACAGAAGATATACCTATAATTTTTATAACTTCAAAAAATACAGATACAGATGTAGTAAAGGGTTTTGGAGTAGGAGCAATAGACTATATGGTAAAACCTTTTAGTATGACAGAATTAAAAGCTCGTGTTATGGCTCATATTGAAGTCAAAAAATCTCAAGATAAATTAAGAAAAATAAATAATGAACTGGAATCTTCTCTTGAAAAATTAAATAGATTAGTTGTAAGGGATTATCTAACAGGTCTTTACAATAGACGTCATATAATTAATCAGCTTATGGAACAAAGAAAAATTAATAGATATAGTCATGAAACAGTATCTCTTATTCTTGGAGATATTGACGATTTTAAAGTTATTAATGATACTTATGGTCATGAAGCAGGAGATTTTGTGCTAACAGTAATCTCAAGTATAATTAAAAAGAATTGTAGACAAATTGATACTGTATCAAGATGGGGTGGAGAAGAATTTTTGATAATGCTCACTAATACTTCAATAGAAGGGGCAAAAATACTTTCAGAGAGAATTCGCAAAGAAATAAAGGAATTTGAATTTAACTATAAAGGAAATGAAATAAAGTGTACTATTACATTAGGAGTAGTAGAGGTAAACTCAAACATATCATTAGAAGAAAATATATCCCTAGCAGATAAGGCAATGTACGAGGGAAAAAATCTAGGAAAAGATTGCAGTGTAGTAAGTACAATGAATGGACTAAAGAAGATATAGATTGATATCTTGATAAACTTACTTTATAAAGGAGTATAGATATGAAAAGAGAAGTAAAGCTTTCCAAATTGGCAATAGTATTGCTAATTATTATAGTACTAGCTGTTATGGCAGGCATTTTTTCTTCAATTTCATCTTATAAAGCATTTGAAAAAGTGGAAAAAAGTATCAATGACATGAACAATTTGAGAAATGAAAGTCAGTATATAAAAGACACAACAAGAGAAGTTTGTGACATGTTAAGAAGGTACGTTTTTACAGGTGAAAAAAAGGATAAAGATGTCTATGAAAAAGAGCTATATGGAAAAACAAGAGAATCTGCTTTAAATAAACTTGAAAAAATTGGTCTTACAAAGACTGAGTCAAATAAAATTTTGGAAGCTAAGGAGATATCTGATTCTTTGGTACCAAAAGAACAAAGTGCTATAAATGCAGTTGAAAGTAATGACAAGAGCTTAGCTCAAAGTATAATTTTTAGTAGCGAATATGTAGAATCTCAGGAAAAAATGGATTCTTTAATAGATGAATTTCAAGAGGATGTAGTTACTCGTTCAAATTCTGAAATTGTAGAAGTTAAAAAAGAATTACAAAGTTTGATACTAAGAACGATATTTATACTCTCACTATTAATCATATTAACAATAATAGAATATGCAGTAATAAAACTAAAGATAGTAATTCCTATTAATAAAGTAGAAAAACATTTTTCAAGAATTGCATCGGGTGATTTAAGAACAAGTATAGATGTTGAAGAAAGTAAATCTGAAATAGGAATGTTAGTAAGTTCTGTCAAAAAGATGCAAGATATGTTATTAAATTATATAGACCTTATAGACAGTACATTAACTAGCATTGCAAAAGGGGATTTAAGAATAGACATAGAACAAGAATTTATAGGAGATTTTAAATCAATCAAAACATCATTAGAAAGTATAATAAATTCTTTTAATGATGATTTCTATGAAATAAATCTGTCAGCTGAGCAAGTTGCAAGTGCATCAGAACAAGTAGCAGCAGGAGCACAAGCTCTTTCGCAGGGTGCTACTGAACAAGCTAGTTCAGTAGAAGAATTAGCCTCTACAATTAATGAGATATCTGATGGAATTAAGCAATGTGCAGATAGTGCTAGTCTTGCATGTGAAGTATCTGACCAATCAGCATTACAAGTTGGTTTTGGAAGTAGATGTATGGATGATATGATGACATCAATGGAGGCAATAAGTGAAAAATCAAATGAAATATCAAAGATAATCAAAACCATAGATGAGATAGCTTTTCAAACTAATATTCTTGCATTAAACGCAGCCGTTGAAGCAGCAAGAGCAGGCCAATATGGTAGAGGATTTGCAGTTGTTGCAGATGAAGTTAGGTCTTTGGCTGGAAAAAGTGCTAAAGCAGCTCAAAACACAGCAATTCTTATAGAAGAAGCTATTAAAACAGTGGAAAATGGTGTCAAAATTGCAAAAGAAACTGCAAAAGCATTAGACTTAGTTGTAAATGGTGTAGAAAAAACTACTGATTATATTAATGGAATTTCTTCATCTGTGCATAGTCAAGAGATAGCAATTACACAGATTTTATCTGGAATAGAGCAAATTTCAATAGTAGTTCAAATGAACTCTGCAACAGCAGAGGAAAGTGCTGCAGCTTCAGAAGAAATGTCTGCTCAAGCACAAATTTTAAAAGAATTAGTAGAAAAATTTCATCTAAAAGAAAGTGAGATAAGAAAATCATCGTGGATTTAGATTATAGAATATTATATATAAGAAAAAATAGAAATTTATTTGTCGACTGTAGGTGATAAATATGAATTACATTGAACCAAGTATGAGACCAATGTTAGATATGTTTATATTTGAGACAAGTCTATTACTTGAGCAATTAGATGAAATTATGATTCAGACAGAAAAAGAAAGAATATTTAGCGACAGTAATATTAATGAAACTTTTAGAATTATGCATACAATAAAAGGCTCAGCTTCTATGATGGGTCTAGATAATATGTCTGCTTTAGCACACAGTGTAGAAGACCTATTTTATATTATACGTGAAAGAAAAATAGAGATTATAGATAATGATTTATTGTTTGATTTAGTTTTTCAAGCATTAGATTTTATAAAATATGATATTGGTAAATTACAATCAGGAGATTGTACAACTTCTGATTGCTCTAGCTTTATAAAAGATATTGAAGATTATGTAAGTACTCTAGAACTATCAAGTTCTACAAAATTACAAGATAAGTTGAACTTAGAAGACACATACGAAAAAGAAATAAATAATTTAAATTTTTCATATAAGGAAGGTTCAGACATAGTCAAAATAGTTTTTGAACAAGATTGTATGATGGAAAATGTAAGAGCTTTTATGCTTACATTTGAATTGCAAGATTACTGTGAATTTCTAGCATTTTATCCTGAAGACATAGAAAAGAATACAGGTACAGCAGAATATATTAAAAAATATGGATTTTATATACAATTTATTGCTAAAGATGATAAAAACATAATTTATAAAACAATAAAAGATAATCTATATGTAAAAGAGTATTCAAATGTTGATAAAGATGATATATATACAAGTGAAAAACAGGATGATATGTTGGTGAAAAACCCAAAAACTAATTTGGAGACAAATTCTAAAGATGAAAATAATTTTGTAAAAGAAAAAAGTGCATTACAAGAAAGTGTCTTAAATGAGAAAATTGACTTAGAGCAAGATGTTTTAATTGAAGGAAATGAGCATCTTCCTATAAGTAAACAAAATATTATGACTGTAAATTTAGAAAAACTAGATTTACTTCAAAATATAGTTGGAGAAATTGTAATTATGGAATCAATGGTTGTAAATAGTGTAGATTCTAAAGGTGTTGATATAGATAATTTCAATAAAGCAACCAGACAATTACATAAGCTTACAGATGAATTGCAGGATATAGTAATGTCAATGCGTATGGTTAAAATTGCAGGTGTATTTCAAAAAATGCATAGAATTGTACGAGACATGAATAAAAAATTAGATAAAAATGTTGAACTAGTAACTATAGGAAATGAAACAGAAGTAGATAAAAATGTAATGGATAATTTAGCAGAACCATTTATGCATCTTATAAGAAATGCTATGGACCATGCAATAGAGCCTGCTGATGAACGCATATCTAAGGGTAAAAAAGAAATAGGAACTATAATTTTATCTGCTGAAAATTTAGGCGGAGAAGCTGTCATAAGTATTTCAGATGATGGCAGAGGTCTCATGAAAGATAAGATTTTGGAAAAAGCTAAAGAACAAGGTCTTCTTAAACATCAAATTAATGAATATACTGATGATGAAATTAACTCTTTAATTATGACTCCAGGATTTTCTACAAAGGAATCTATAACTGAATTTTCTGGTAGAGGAGTAGGGATGGATATTGTTCGTAAAAGTATTGAAAAAGTTGGTGGTTCAATTGGTGTAAAAAGTACAAAAGATGAAGGAACAACATTTACTATAAAAATACCACTGACACTTTCTATAGTAGAAGGTATGGAGTTCAAAGTTGGAAACTCGATGTTTACTTTGCCAATATCATCAATAAGAAGTACATTTAAACTTGCAGATTTAAGCCAAGTAATTAAAGATGGTAGTGGAACAGAATTAATTACAATATATGGAGCATGTATTCCTATTATAAGATTGCATAAAATATATGATATTCATACAGATATAACTGAATTAGTAAATGGAAATATGATAATCATAGAAAATGAGTATAAAGCAGTATGTATTTTTGTGGATGAAATAATAGGAACTCAACAGGTTGTAGTAAAGCCATTTCCAGTTTATTTTAACAGATTTAATATGAAAAACAATGGTTTTTCAGGATGCACAATACTTGGTGATGGAAGTATAAGTCTGATTATAGATGCAGATAACATTATGGAAATATATTAGGGGATTTAAAGTATGTCTACAAATGATATTATAAAACAAGTATTAACATTTTATGTTAATGATGTTATTTATGGAATAGAATTAGAAAATGTAATTGAGACTATAAGGTTTCAACCAATAACATATGTACCACGTCTTCCAAATTATATAAATGGAGTTATTAATTTGAGAGGAAGAATTATACCAGTTATTGATATGCATATTAGATACAATCTTCCTGAAGTTGATTATAATGAGAGAACATGCATAATAATTATAAAAATTGATGAGTATCAAGTTGGAATTATTGTAGATAAAGTTGTTGATGTCGTTCTTATAGATGACTTAAACTTACTAGAGACAACTATTTCTAACAACATAAATATAAATAAAGTTATAAAAGAGATTGTAAAAGTTGGAGATAAGTCTATACTAATTTTAGATATTCGAAAGTTTCTAATTGACAGCATGTAATTAGCTTTGATAAATTGGCAGGAGGAAGTTTTTTGTATGATAAAACTCACTGATGAAGAATTTAAAATTCTTGGAAACTATATAAAAAAAGAGTACGGAATTGATTTAAGCAAAAAAAGAGTATTAATTGAAGGACGACTATATAATACAATGCGAGAGAGAAAGTTTAGTTCTTTTAGTCAATATATGAACCTATTATTTAGAGATAAGACAGGAAATGAAGCTATAAATTTAATAAATAGGTTGAGCACAAATCATACATTTTTTATGAGAGAACATCAGCATTTTGAGTATATGTATAATAATATACTTCCTTTTTGGGAAGAAAATAATAAACTCAGAAACTTAAATATATGGAGTGCAGGTTGCTCTAGTGGAGAAGAAGCATATTCAATAGCTATGACTTTAGATGATTATTTTGGGAGTAGGAAAGACCTGTGGAATATTAAAATTATAGCCACAGATATTTCAATGAATTCACTTGAAAAAGCTAAAAGAGCTGTATACACAGAAGCAAATGTTGATAATGTTCCAAAATTATGGAAGAAAAAATATTTCATAGATAATAAAGATGGTACATTTAAAGTTTGTGATAAGATTAGAAAAAGTGTATTTTTTAAACCATTCAATTTAATTGAAGATTTCTCACATCAACTTTTTGATTTGATTTTTTGTAGAAATGTTATGATTTATTTCGATTTAAAAACAAAAGAAGAGCTTATAAATAAATTTTATGATGTAACTAAAAAAGATGGATTTTTATTTGTAGGTCATGCAGAGATAGTAAATAGAAGAAATACAGAATACGACTATGTAAAACCTGCTGTTTATAAAAAATAGAAGAATATTTTAGATATATGATTTTGTGGGGGCGGTAATGTGGAAAATATTAATAACAGGGTCATTGCTATAGGCGCATCTATAGGTGGAACAGAAGCAATACTTGAGATTATAAAAGACTTACCAAAATCTACACCAGGGGTTGTTGTAGCTCAACATATGCCAGCTATATTTACTGAGATGTATGCACAACGACTTGATAAGCAGTGTATTATGAATGTAAGAGAAGCTAAAAATAATGATAGAGTAGAGCAAGGAAATGTACTTATTGCACCTGGTGGATATCAAATGAAATTACATTTAGATAAAGATGGGTATTATGTAACTTGTGAAGAAGGTGAAAGAATAAGTGGACATTGTCCATCTGTAGATGTTTTGTTTGATTCAGTAGCACAAGTAGCAGGTAAAAACTCAGTAGGAATAATACTTACAGGAATGGGTTCAGATGGAGCAACTGGACTTTTGAAAATGAGAGAGAAAGGTTCATTTACAATTGGGCAAGATAAAAATTCTTGCATTGTATATGGAATGCCAATGGTAGCATTTGATAGAGGTTCTGTTGTAATCCAATTACCACTTGATAAAATTTCAAGTTGTCTGATAAGTCATCTTAATATTTGAAAAGAAAAAGATTAATTTTTATAAATAAAAATTAATCTTTTATTAAATTATATGGATAAAAAACCCTAGAAACTCCAAATATAATAAGAGAGATTTATATTTAGGAGGAAAATAATAAGATGAAATTTTTTAAAGTAAATACGAAAGCTAGAGTTTTAAGATATGTGTTTGTTTTATCCTTGACTATAATAGCTATTTTAGCAATTAAACATGACTATAGATATAATAATTTGGGGAAAGATGCTTTACTTAATCTAAATAAAGACAAAGAAGCTGTAAGCGTTATGAGTAATCAATCATTGCCAAAAGATACTACAAATAGTAAACAAACTTTATCAGTAAGTACAATAGGAAGTAAGACAATAGTGAAAAATGATGAATATATAGAAAGTACTATAAATATGCCTATAATAACAAATTCAAATAAGATTGTTGAAAGGTCTACAAATGATAGAATAAAAAATGATATATTTGAATTTTATAACAAATCGTATAAAGAGGCAAAACAATACCTTAAAGATAATCCTGATGAAGAAAATAAATTTGTTGCAAATGTAGACTTTGAACTTAAAAAGAATACTGATTCTGCTCTTAGTATAAAGGTAAGATATTATACTTACAGTGGTGGAGCACATGGTTATTATCAAGATATAGCTTATAATGTAGATATGAGAACAGGGAAGTTTTTAGAATTAATGGACTTATTTAAAGATAATACTAAATATAAAGAAGTTATAGATGAGGAAATTAAACAACAAATAACTGATTTAGAAAAGAAAGATAAAGAAAATGTAGGAATATATAATTTTAAAGGGATAAAAGAAAATCAAAATTTTTATTTGCAAGATGATAACTTAGTTATATATTTTGATTTATACGATATAACTCCATATGCAGCAGGAATACCAGAATTTTCAATAAACAAAAAACTAATAAGCTATATGTTAAAATCGGAGTATGTAGATTTGTTTAATTTGAAATAGGATTATTTAATTTGAAATATATTTATTTAATATGAAATAGAATTTGTATTAAAATGTTATGTTATAATATCTAGCATAGAAACTTATTAAAATTGGGGGTATATAAAATGCTACTTTTAAAAAAAGACGACATAAAAAAAGTATTTACTATGAGAGATGCAATTGAGGCTGATAAAGAGGCTTTTAGAATTTATTGTGAAGGAAAAAGTGTAACTCCTTTGAGAACTAATATACCAGTTCCAAGTCAGGATGCTAGTATGTTATTTATGCCAGGATATGTAGAGGACTTAGGGTGTGCAGGAATAAAAATTGTATCTGTATTCCCTAAAAATGCTCAAAAAGGCAAACCAGTAATTCCAGCAACAGTATTATTATTAGATGGGGAGACTGGAGAAGTATGTGCTGCTTTAGATGGTACTTATATAACTCAAGTTCGTACTGGTGCAGCATCTGGTGCAGCTATAGATGTTTTAGCTAAAAAGGATTCTAAGATAGGGGCTTTAATAGGCTTGGGAGGACAAGGTGAGTCACAACTTGAAGCTATGTTAGAAGCTAGAAATTTAGATGAAGTAAGAGTTTTCAGTAGAAATAAAGAAAGTAGAGAAAAATTTGCAAAAGAGATGAACTTAAAGCTAAGTAAATATAATACTAAAATAGTTGCAGCTGAGTCATCTGATGAAGCCATAGATAATGCTGATGTAATAGTTTTAGCAACAACATCAAAAAAACCAGTATTTGATGGAAATTTGGTTAAAAAGGGAGCATTAGTGAGTGCTGTAGGTTCATACTTACCAGATATGCAAGAGATGTGTCCAACTTGTTTAACTAGAGCATCTAAGATATTTTTTGAATCAACAGATGCAGTTTTATCAGAATCAGGAGATATATTAATTCCTCTAGAAGAAGGTAAAATAAGCAAAGCTGATTTTAGTGGTGATTTGGGAAATGTTATAAATGGAACTATTTCCGGAAGAGAAAATGATGACGAAATAATTGTGTTTAAAAGTGTCGGAATAGGTGTACAAGATGTCGTAACAGCGAAAAGAATATATGATAAAGCAAAAGATAGAGGGATTGGAATAGATTGGGAATGGTAAAATTTTCAAAATAAACTTATAATTAGACAAAATTATGCTATAATATTAATAAATAAATTTTTTTATTCAATTAACTGAGGGAGGATATTTGTATGAAAATGGTAAAAAAATTAATCTTGTCTTCTATTATGGCTTTAGTTTTAGTTCTAACTATAGGCTGTTCTAATGCAGAAGAAAAAGTAAAGTCGAATTTTGAAGCTAATTTAGCAGCACTAGAAATGTATAAATACGATGAAAAAGGCATTTCTGATGCTTTAACAGAAGCTGAATATAAACAAATTCAAACTTATAATAACACAGATAAAGTTTCAATGCTTGCTCAATTAACACCTCTTTATGGAAAAGAGAATGCTGAAAAGATATATGAAACAATTGTTAAATTAATACAAGGTGTTGAAAAGACAGTAACAGTAGATTCTTCTAGTAAGGATAAGATAACTTTAAAAGTTGTAAGTAAAGCATTGGATACTAGTAAAGTAATGTCTGAGGCAAACGATTTAGTAAAATCATATGTAACTGATAAAAATAATTACAATAAAGCAGAAAAAGAAGTTCAAGATGATATGGCAAAAATGATTATAGACCTTTATAACAAAAAGCCAACGAAAGATGTTACAACTTCAATTACATATACAAAAAAAGATGGTAAATGGCAACCACCTAGCAATATACAAAAATTATGTGAAGGAATATATACAATTTAATTTATTTTAAAGACACTAAAACTATCTTTTAAACATATAATAAACTGTTTGAAAGATAGTTTATTTTATTATTTATTGAACACTACCTTTCAAATTTATTTGATATACTTGGCAGTTTTGACTATATAAAACTTTCAATACAATTATGCTATATCTTGATAAAACATGGTGAATAATTGTGTGTTATATAGTCGAAAATATGATATATTAATATTATATTATATGATAAAAGTTTATTTATATGCTTTTAGGGAGATTTTTTATATAAAATGAAAGGGGTGTTTTTTATGTTATCAAGGCAAGAATTAAAAAGAGTATCAAAAGCTCAGTTATCTGGAAACTGGGGAACATGTGCAATTAATATGGCAATATATATTGCGTTGATAGTAGCTATATCATTTATAGGATTACCTTTTGAACCCTTAACTACTATCATAGTAGCGATAATAGGTTTTTTAGTTGCAGCAGGATTTACATGTATGTTTTTAAAGATTACTAAAGATAAAAAAGTCAAGATGGGAGATATCTTCGTAAATGGAAGAATTTATTTAAGAAGTTTTGGACTTTATATATTAGAATCAATTGCTGTTTATATTTATTCTTTTATAATCACAATTATCGGAGCATTTTTGTCATTTGGAGTTTTAATTACTAGTGGAGCAATTGAATATCTATCAAGTAATAATGTTGGAGTAGGAACTGTAATTTCTACTGCCATAACTCTAGTTATTATAGTAATTGTGTTGATGTTGCCAGTTTATATATTGTTATTATACATTTCTCAAGCTGCTTTTTTAATATGTGAAGATAAAGATAATCTTGGTGTATTTAAAGCAATGGGTGCTAGTTTAGATATGATGAAGGGTAATGTACTTAAACTATTTATATTAAATCTTAGCTTTATAGGATGGTATATATTGACTATATTTACTTTAGGAATAGGTTTGTTATGGTTAATTCCATATATAGGAGTTACTAATTGTAATTTCTATAGAGAATTATTAAAAGATAATCCAGATGTAGAAGATATATTATTAGATAAGGAAAAATCTTATTCTATGTATTAAGATGGTTTTATAGTTAAATAAAATAAAGCTTTATTTAGATATTAAAGTATAAAAATGACAAGACTGTCTTTTACAAGAACTATTTCTTTAAAGGACAGTTTTTGTTATTAAAAAAATAAATGGTTGACATCACATAGACTACTGTGATAGTTTTAAATTATAATATTGACTATTGTGATAACCATATTTGAGGAGCGATTTTATATGGAAATAAAATTATTTGATTCAGAACTTAAGGTGATGGAAGTTCTATGGGAGATAGGAGAAAGTAAAGCAGGGGAATTAGTAAAAGTTTTAAAGGAAGAAACAGGGTGGAATAGAAACACTACGTATACAGTTATAAAAAAATTAGTATCAAAAGGTGCAATAGAAAGAATTGAACCAAACTTTGTTTGTAGACCTTTAATAAGCAAAGAAGAAGTTCAGAAGCATGAAACAGAAAGCTTAATTAATAAAATGTTTGGAGGGTCTTCAGAGAAATTTCTTTCAGCTTTTATTAATAAAGAAAATCTCTCAAGTGATGAGATTACAAAACTTAAACAGATTGTTGAGAAATTAAAGTGAGGTAAGATTAATGTTCACTAAATTGTTAGAAATGAGTGTTACTTCTGGGGTTTTAATTTTAATTGTTATTTTTATAAGAGCATGTTTGTTTAAAAAATTGCCTAAAAAAGTATTTGTATTATTATGGCTAGTTGTTTTGTTTAAACTTTTAGTACCAGTAAGTTTAAATTCTACTTTTAGTATTTATAGCATTATTGAGTCAAATTTTGATGCTCAATTGGGAAATGCATCCGCTGTGGATTATTCAATTAAGAAGAATAATAATTCTATCAGTAAGAATAATTTTGGAGATTCTAAGGCTTTATTCAATCTTGAGAATTTTACAGCATTGGAAATATCAAGTATTTTAACGTTTGGAATTTCTATTACTTTTATTATGTTTTTATGCTTTAAGTATACCAGGACGATTAATCTTTTTAAAACTTCGATACATATAAAAAATCATGAATTTATTAAAAAGTGGGCATATGATAATAGAGGTCTTAGAAAATTCTTTGTTTGTATTTCTGAATTTACTAAAACACCTCTTACAACTGGTATTTTAAAACCGAATATTATTTTGCCAAAACAAATGGACTATAGCAATAACCAAACTCTAAACTTTGTCTTAACTCATGAATTGGTTCATATCAATAGGTTTGACAATATATTGAAGTTGTTTATGATTGTAGCTCTTGCTGTCCATTGGTTCAATCCTTTAGTTTGGGTAATGCTTTTTTTATTGAATAAAGATATAGAATTTAGTTGTGATGAAAAGGTAATGAGTATAGTTGGTGAAGAATATAGAGCTGATTATGCAACTACGCTTATAAGTTTAGCAGAGGAACATAATACATTTCCAATGACACTTTATAACGGATTTGGAAAGACAAAGATAGAAGAAAGAATAGTTAATGTTATGAAGTTTAAAAAATCAACCTATATTACTTTTTTAGTTTCAGCTGTGTTAATTTGTGGGACTAGTGTTGTTTTTGCAACTGGAAATAAAGAAATTGATGAAGTTGAATCTTTTAATCTAATGGAAATTGAGCAAAGTAATAAAAACGACTTTTCAATAGGAGGTCAGCCATTAAAAATAGAATCTAAGATAAATAATACAAATATTTCTGTGGGATTATCAGCTAAAAGTGATGAAAGCATTGATTTAAGTACATCAGAAACATATAAAATGCAGAAAATTACTTCAAAGGTTGATGTAGAAGAAGTGTATTCTAATATGTCAAAGTATTCAGTTGTACCAACTGATAATATTTCTAAGAAGATATCTGTAACAAAAAGTATGAAGATTTTAACAAATAATAAATTGCAGTATAAAGATTCTGAAAGCAACTAGATATATGACAAATAAGGATGGGTTGAGAATTAGGAATACTATCTTAAAATAATTAAATTTATTTTGAGATAGTATTTTTTATTAAAAAATTTTATAGAAATACTTGACACAATTATGACTATTATGATAGTCTAAAGATGTAGTAAATAACTATTGCAATAGTCATAATGAACTACACTACCCAAATAAATCTCTAAGAAAGGAATATAAATTATGAAAATAAAAAAATCCCTTATAAGTGCAATGATGGTATCTGCTATGGTACTAGGAGGAACAGGAGCAGTATTTGCAAGTGGAAATGACGATGTATCTAATATTGAGTTATCTAAGTTTAAATCTCTAGTAGAATCAGGTGTAACTGATGCTGCTGACTTAGAAAAACATGGAGTTGAGTATTATACTTATGAAGAGTACGCTAAGCAGATTGAAGAGTTAAAAGCATATGCTAAAGACTCTTCAGCAGTTAAAGATGTAAGTTCAAAAGACCTTGAAGATACAATTAAGATTATGGAAAAAGATTTAGAAAAGATAAAAACTGAAGGCTTAAAGATAATGAAACCTATCGTAATAGATAATGAAGATGGAACTCAATTGGCAGTTTCTTTATCTAGAGCTGAATAATTAATATTAAATTTTTTAGATATAGGTGGAAAAAGTATTTAAAAAACTAAATAAGCGTAATTAAACATAGTAAACAAGAATAAAACAAGTAACAAATAAACGATAACAAAAGGCTTAAAGTCTATATGAAGATAGAGAAGTAAAAAATAAACAAATTAAATAGTATAAAAATAAATCTAGTCAAAGTAAAAGTATTAAACCCAGTTTGTAATGTTAACATTTTTTATATGTATTAAGAAATGTTAACATTACTTTTTTTATTCAAAATATGGATTTTTACTAAAAAACGTTGTAGAAATACTTGACATAAATATGACTATTATGATAGTCTAAAGGTGTAGTTAATAACTATTGCAATAGTCATTGTGAACTACACTACCCAAATAAATCTCTAAGAAAGGAATATGAGTTATGAAAATAAAAAAATCCCTTATAAGTACAATGATGGCATCTGCTATAGTATTAGGAGGAACAGGAGCAGTATTTGCAGATGGAAGTAGTGATGTATCTAATATTACGTTAGATAAATTTGATTCTCTAATAAAATCAGGAATAACTGAGCCTGCTGACTTAGAAAAATATGGAGTTGAGTATTACACTTATGAAGAATATGCTAAGCGTATTGAAGAATTAAAAGAGTATGCTAAAGACACTACACAAGTTAAAGACTTAAGTTCACAAGACCTTGAAAATACAATTAAGAGTATGGAAAAAGATTTAGAAAAGATAAAAAATGAAGGTTTAAAGATTATGAAACCTATTAGAATAGACAATGGAAATGGATTGATAGGTTTCTATGGTCGTTAAATAATTAAATGATACAAAAGTAAATCTAGCCAAAGTAAGAGTACTAATTCAGTTTGTAATGTTAACATTTTTTAATGTATGTTAAGAAATGTTAACATTACTTTTTTTTTATTTAAAATAATATTAAAAATATTATGAAAATTCTAACGAAAATTAATTCTTAATTATTAGAGTCATTAAAATTTAAAGAAAAATGGCAATTTGGTATTTTAAAAGTGAGTTTTAAAAAAATTAAGGCTATTGGCATGGCAATTGCTTAGTAAATAAAATAAGAACAATATTATAAATTTATGGATTCATATTATTATTTGCTATCAATATTTAAATTGTATTGATAATAAATATATAGTTGATAGCTTCTAAAATGTATCGCTAACAAATACACTAAGTTATCAAAGAGGTATTATTTCTAAGGAGGGGGAAAGCATGAAACAATTGCTTACAGGAAATGAGGCAGTAGCACGTGGTGCTTACGAAGCAGGCATATCTTATGCAGCTGCTTATCCAGGAACACCAAGTACTGAAATATTGGAAAATATAGCACTATATAAAGATGACATAATTGCAGAGTGGGCACCAAATGAGAAAGTAGCAGTAGAGTCAGCAATAGGAGCCTCTATTGCAGGAGGTAGAGCCCTTGCAGCTATGAAGCATGTTGGAGTAAATGTTGCTGCAGACCCAATATTTACATATGCATATATGGGAGTAAATGGTGCGATGATTATTGTATCTGGAGATGACCCTGGCATGCACTCATCACAAAATGAACAAGATAATAGACATTATGCTAAATTTGCAAAGATAGCTATGATAGAACCAAGCAACAGCCAAGAATGTAAGGATATGCTAAAGGCTGCGGTTGAGATAAGTGAAAAATACGATACAACAGTTTTATTTAGAATGGTGACTAGAATATGTCATAGTAAAGGACTTGTTGAGTTAGGAGAAAAAGAAGAAACAATTGTAAAAAAATATGAAAGAAATCTTTCTAAGTTTGATGCTATTCCAGCAACTTCAAGAGGATTAAGAATTAAACTTGAAGATAGATTAAAAAAGCTTGAAGAGTTTTCTAATGAAACTGACTTAAACTTTATAGAATGGAATGATAAGAAAATAGGCGTGATAACTTCAGGAGCTTCTTATGAGTATGCTAAAGATGTGTTTGGAGATACTGTATCATATTTAAAATTAGGATTTACATATCCTCTTCCAACAAAGAAGATAAGAGGTTTTGCAGAACAAGTAGAAACTGTTTATGTAATCGAAGAATTAGAACCTTATATAGAAGAACATCTTAAAGAAAATAACATACCATGTATTGGAAAAGAAAAGATACCTAATATAGGTGAGTTAAATCCAGATATTATAGCTCAATCAATTTTGGGAGAAAAAAGAAAACTAATAGAGTATAGCCAAGAAAAAATAGTTGGCAGACCTCCAACTTTATGTGCAGGATGTCCACACAGAGGATTTTTCTATGAGCTAGGAAAGGTTAAAAATGTACTTATAAGTGGAGATATAGGATGTTATGGTCTAGGAGGAGCAGAGCCTTTAAATGCTAAAGATACTTGTATATGTATGGGAGGAGGGCCAGGTGTAGCTCATGGAGCACAAAAGATATTTACTAAAAATAATATTAACATGAGGACTATATCTACAATAGGAGATTCAACATTCTTTCATACAGGAATAAATGGTCTCATAGATATAATCTACAACAAAAGTAATACTGTAACATGTATTCTTGATAATAGAATTACTGGAATGACTGGTCATCAAGAAAATCCTGGAACTGGATTTTCATTGCAAGGTGATGTTACTGAAATGATGGACATTGAGACTATAGTAAAAGCTTTGGGTTGTAAAAATGTAAAGGTAGTTAATCCTAATATGTTGAATGAAGTTAAAGAAGCATTAAATTGGGCTTTATCAATTGATGAACCTTCAGTAATAATCACTAGATGGCCATGTGCATTAAAAAAATTTACAGAAGATGATAAAAAAAGATTCGACCTTACACCATCAATTTGTAGCGTAGATGATGAGAAATGTATTGGATGTAAGAAATGCCTTACAACAGGATGCCCTGCTTTGAGATTTGATAAATCTAAAAAGAAATCAAGTATAAATCAGGCTCAATGTGTAGGATGTACAGTATGTGCACAAGTATGTCCAGTAAATGCTATAAAAAAGGTTGGTGAAAAGTAATGAAAAAGGTTAAAAATGTATTGTTATCAGGAGTAGGAGGTCAGGGTACTGTTTTAGCAAGTAAAATACTTTCTGCTGGTCTTATAGATGCTGGATATGATGTTAAGATGTCAGAGGTTCATGGTATGGCTCAAAGGGGTGGAAGTGTAACAACACAAGTTAGATATGGAGAAAAAGTACACTCTCCTATACTTGGAAAAGGAGATGTTGACGTATTAGTTTCATTTGAGACTATGGAGGCTTTAAGATATCTTGATTTTCTTAAGCCTGAGGGTAAATTAGTAGTAAATGATTATGAAATGCCTTCTGCACCAATTTTAACAGGTAGAGTGGATTATCCTGAAAATATAATAGACGATATTAAAGAAAAAGTGGATGTAACAGTGATAAAGGCAGTTGATATTGCCAGAGGTTTTGGAAATGAGAAGGTTATGAATGTAGTACTTTTGGGAGCATTGATTAAGGCTTTACAGTTAGAAAATGATATAGATTGGGAAAAGATAGTATCACAACAGGTTAAACCTAAGTTTATAGAAATTAATATAAAAGCTTTAAGAGAAGGAATGAATATTTAGAAAATAAAAATTACAGATAAAAAACTATATAAAGAATCAGAAAAAATAATTATATATAATATACAAAGGGTTAGGAAAGATTAATTATAGATATAATACAAAAAGGGTTAGGAAAGATTAATTAAAAATATAATATATAAAGGGTTAAAAAATAATTGCAAAAAAAAACTATATGTAATAGTTATTTAATGCAATAGCTATTTACTGAGATAGTTATTTAAAAATGAAATTTTATCAATTTAAACATGGAAAATGAATACCTAAGTAAGTAATATTTAATAAATATATTTATATAGAGATAACAATAAAATAAATACTTGAAAGGAAGGAGAACTATTTAGATTATTAAATAGTATTTATAATATGAAAAAAGGCGATTTTATATGGAGTGGAGTTCTTATTTGTCTTATTGCTATTTTAGTGATACCAAGTAGTAGAGCGGTATTTATGGAAGCAACAGGTGCACATCCATATATTGGAGGTTTTTTCAAGTTTGCTGTGTTAGCAACAATGGGAGACTTACTTGGTGCTAGAATTTTGCATAAAGACTGGAAAATACCAGTAGGAATCTTTTACAGAGCCGTAGTTTGGGGAATTATAGGTGTAGTTACAACATATGCTATGTCAATTTACTCAGCAGGTGTAGGGCAGGCACAAGTAGATGGTATGCTTCCATTTGAAGGAATAGCTTTTGCAAATGCTCTATTTAAGAGTGCAACTATGAATATATTAATGTCACCAACTGTATTTTTATTCCATAAGGTTATGGATTGTTTTATAGATAAAAAATACGAAGTTGGAAAGGGTGTTAAGGTAGTTCTTAAAGATGTAGTAAATGTTGTAGACTGGAATGCATATCTTGGTTTTAGTGTTTTGAAAACTATACCATTTTTCTGGATACCATGTCATACAATTGTATTCTTGTTCCCTGCTGAATATAGAGTAATTGCCTCTGCTTTTGCATCTATAGCTCTAGGATTAATTTTAGCATTAGCCAATAAATCTAAAGCTACAAATTAATATTATTAATAAAGTTAGAGTTATTAAGTTAGAATTATTGATTGCTGTTTTTAAGAAGCTTAAAATCCCCCATTTAAGAGTTTTAAGGTTCTAAAATAATAAGTTATAACTACAAAAAATGGCTGCTAAGACTATTATGATTATAGGTTAAAAAACTTATAACAGATAGTAGTTTATAACAGCCATTTTTTATGTTAAGCTAATAAGTTAGTTAAAATCTAAATTAGAGGATTTAAAGAAGCTATTCTAGTTGTAGCTACGTAAACCCTGGATATTTCATACCATGTCTTAAAGTCAACTACTCCAGTTTGAGGTAAACCAAAAATTCCTTGGAATATTTTTACAGAATTTTCTGTATCTGTACCATAGATTCCATCTTCCCTCACTTTTGGTATAGCTGGATAAGAATTAGATATAGCATTTAACTGGTTTTGTATAGTTCTAACGTATTGTCCAGAAGAACCAACTTGTAGTGTAGTTCCAGGAAATGATACTGGTACACCACTAACTACTGGAGCTTTTTCAAACACTATTTCGTCTCCATAGAAATATCTTAGTATTCTTTCATAATCGTATCCTTGGTCACCTAGGTCCTTACTACCCCATTGAGTCATTTGATTAGGACATTGAGATTTTTGACCATCACAATATTGAGCTAGTAGTGGCTGTCTTGATGTAGGAGGTCTTTTTATAAATGTATTAAATATAGCATCTACAACTACGTTAATTGGTTCAAATAAGTTTCTATTGTTTATAAATTTATGGTCATATGCTGT
Source organism: Clostridioides sp. ES-S-0048-02 (assembly GCF_020658495.1). NCBI lineage: Bacteria > Bacillati > Bacillota > Clostridia > Peptostreptococcales > Peptostreptococcaceae > Clostridioides > Clostridioides sp. ES-S-0048-02. Next base: position 26,477 of record NZ_JACVWH010000014.1, on the reverse strand, counting down.
TGATGAGGTGATTGTAAAGTTATATCCTTTGTTTCTGTACCATTCAGTAAAGACTCTATTTAAAGTAAATGATATTATAGCTATTACATTTGCGTAGATTGTCTGCTCAGGCCAAGTTGAATATATTTCAGATGAGGCTATGTTTTTAATGTACTCTTTAAATGGAATCCAATAATTTGCCGCTGATGTATTTTCTGGTAAACCATCATGAACTACTATAAATTCAGGCACTACAGGGTTATCTAATACAACAAAACCAGTAGGTGGTGGTAATGGTTTTAGGTTACTTTCTGGAATTTTAGGAGGATAAGTACCGTATAAAGTATGTTCTCCTATATCAAAAATCAATTCACTTTGTCTTGAGAAGGAACGCTTACTTCTTGTTCTAGGAAACATAGGAACTCCTTGTCTCGCCTCAATTGTAGCTAGTAACTGTGTCCCTTCTATGACAACTGTCTCATATCCATCCGCTATAGCTTCTACTATATACTGGCTGTAAGGTCTAACATCAGATGGTTGTAGAGAGTAATCTACATCTGGTGCTGGTAATACTAATCCAGTCACTTGGCCAGATTCATTACTTATTAGGTTCTGGTATAAAGTTGATGAGCTTTGGCTACCATTAGACATTGAATATATGTTTACTGTTGCATTTTGAATGGGTCTATTGTTAGTAGCATCAATTATACTTACTGTTAAGAAACCATCTTGCATCAAATCACCCTTTCTTTAAATGAATTTAGTTCCCTTATATTTCAAGATATGAATATGGCTTGAGATTTGTTAAATAATATAGATATAAATTTAAATTTTTTTAAGTATTTTTAACCTATCAAATGATAAAGAGTTTAGTATATAAATTTGAGTGTAGAAAAATTTAAAATAAAAGCTGAAAGAAAATAAATTAAAAGTAAGTGTATATTTAAAACACAAATAAACTAAAAATAAGTAGTAATTATAAAACATGAATGAATTAAAAACTTTGAAAGGAAAATTACCTATGAAGCTGGATTTATTTTTATTAGCAGTAGTACCTATATTAATAGGTATGTTTTGGATAAGATCTAAAGATAAATATTGTAGAGAGCCACTAATCCATTTAATTAAATTTTTTATGATAGGTGCTTTTTTAAGTGTTATAATTATTCTTTTAGAAAATCTATTAATGAAGTTTAATGTATTTGAAGGATATTCAGAATTATTATATGTATCATTTATAGTTGCAGGTCTTGTGGAAGAAGGTGTAAAAGCTTTAATACTAATTCCTTCATTGATTAAAGAAAAGCATTTTACTGAAAAATTAGATGGTATTATTTATTCTGTATTTTTATCTTTAGGATTTGCAACAATTGAAAATATAGTTTATATTTTCTCTGAAAGTAGAAATTTAGCACTACAGGTTGGTATTAATAGAGCAGTTATCTCCATTCCAGCTCATGTAATGTTTGCTATTACTATGGGATATTATATTTCTAAGTATAAGTTTGAGGGGAATGAAATTAAAAAACGTGAATACTTATTTATGGCTGTATTAATTCCGATTTTATTACATGGAGTTTTTGATTTTATATTGATGATAGAATATAGATGGGCTATTATATTATTTATAGTTTATGTCATAATTTTGTGGAAGATAAATCTTGATAAACTTGAAAAATATATGAATAACTCTAAAAAAGTGTTTTTTGGAAACTTAAAGAAAAAGAAAATAAAATAAATGACGAACAAGTAACGCAGATAAAAAGGGGGATTATAAATTTGGCAAATTTACCAAAAGAATTTTTAGAAGATATTAGAGAAATACTAGAAGATGAATATGATGATTTTATAAAAAGTTATAATGAAGAAAAGACTACTGGTCTTAGAATAAATACACTAAAAATTGATAAAGAAAAACTATTGAATTTAAATTTATTTGATTTATATCAGATACCGTGGGCAGATGAAGGTTTTTATTATGATGATAAAATTAATAGGCCTGGTAGAAATCCATTACATGAGGCTGGAGCATATTATTTACAAGAGCCTTCTGCAATGAGTGTAATACCAAAAGCAGATATTAAAGAAGGAGATAAAGTACTTGATATGTGTGCTGCACCTGGTGGCAAATCTACATATATATTATCTAGATTAAACAACACAGGTTTATTGGTTTCTAATGAGATTAATACAAGTAGAATTAAAGCTCTAGGAGAAAACTTAGAACGATTTGGGGCGAGAAATTGTATAATAACAAATACTGATTCTAATAGCTTAAGAAAGACATTTAATGGGTATTTTGATAAGGTGATTATAGATGCTCCTTGTTCTGGGCAAGGGATGTTTAGAAAAGATGAAGTGGCCATCTTAGATTGGAGTCAGGCAAAAGTAATTGAATGCCAATCTATTCAAAAAGAGATTATAAGAGATGGATATAAAATGTTAAAGAAAGATGGTATTTTAATTTACTCAACATGTACTTTTTCAAAAGAGGAGAATGAACATGTTATAAATGAGTTTATCAGTGAATATCCACATGCAGAACTTGTTGAGATGGAAAGGCTATGGCCTCATAAAATAAAGGGAGAAGGTCATTTTGTAGCTAAGATAAAAAAATTAGAAGAAGAAGAAAGTAATGTAAAAGAATTAAAAATAAAAAATTTAGATAAAGAAATAAAGGATTATAGGGAGTTTGAAAAGAAATTTTTAAAGACTGATTTTTATAGTAATAAAAAAAATAAATTTTATTTAAGAGGAGAAAATTTGTACCTACTTCCTGAAATATATCCAGATACAAAAAAACTAAAAGTATTGAGATACGGTTTGCATTTAGGGGTTTTAAAGAAGAATAGATTTGAGCCTTCTCATGCATTATCTCATTACTTAAAAGTTGAAGATGTAAAAAACGTTGAAAACTTTAGTGTGCAAAGCGAATCGATTCTTAAATATTTAAAAGGGGATGTTATAAATTCTAATGAAAGTAGAGGATGGGTTTTGGTATCAGTTGAAGATATACCTTTAGGTTGGGGAAAAGAATCTGCTGGTACAATTAAGAATCATTACCCTAAAGGTCTTAGAAAAGTATTTTAAACTATTAGAAAAAAGAAGTATAATATTTATATTGTAAGTTTATGGTAGATTAGTTTTGCTGTAGATTGACTTAATATTGAACACAGAGGAGACGATTTTAGTGGGTGAAGCAGTTAAAAAAGAAGTTGTAGAGTGGATAAAAGTGATTGTCATAGCTCTTGTTTTGGCATTTGCAATAACGCGTTTTATAGTGCCAACAATAGTTAAAGGAGAATCAATGTATCCTACGCTTGTAGAACGTGATTATTTGATAGTCAATAGAATTGCGTACAAAGTAGGAGAGCCAAAATACAAAGATATAATAGTATTCAAAACCGACTTAACAGAAGAAAATGGAAAGAAAAAAGATTTAGTAAAAAGAGTTATCGGGGTTCCTGGTGACCATGTAAAGATAAAAGACTCCAAGGTATATGTAAATGATAAATTGTTAGATGAAGTTTCCTATATACATAATAATCGTACTGATGGAGATATTGATATAGTAGTTCCAGAAGGAAAATTATTTGCAATGGGAGACAATAGAGAAAGAAGTTTAGATAGTAGATACGATGAGGTTGGATTGGTCGACGAGCACACCGTTCTAGGAAAAGTTCTAGTCAGATTGTATCCATTTTCTAAGATAGGAACTATTGACTAAACATTATAAATATAAAATTTGGAGCAATCGCTGATTAACTGAAATCACCAGACCATACACAATAGTTGTCTATATAAAAAAGACAACACCTTATTTAGTAGACTTATCTAAAAGATAGTGCTTAAAAGTAGCATTATCAATAAAGATAATATAACTATAAAGGAGAATTTGTGAATGAATGAAACTATTAAAGAAGAGATTGTAGAGTGGATAAAAATAATTATTACTGCACTTTTTTTGGCATTTATTATAACTCGCTTTATAAAACCAACATTAGTAAATGGAGAATCAATGTACCCAACACTTAAACCACACGATTACTTAGTGGCAAATAGAATAACATATAAATTATCAGAACCAAAATGTGGAGATATAATGATATTTAAGACTGACTTGTTGCAAGATAATGGGAGAAAAAAAGAGTTAGTAAAAAGGGTTATAGGTGTACCAGGAGACCATTTAAAAATTAAAGATTCTAAGGTTTATATAAATGGTAAGTTATTAAATGAAGTTTCATATATACATGATAATTATACTGAAGGCGAGATTGATATGGTGATTCCTCAAGGTAAAGTATTTGCTATGGGAGATAATAGAGAAGTAAGTTTAGATAGTAGGTATAAAGAAGTAGGATTAGTGGATGAACAAAATATTAAAGGAAAAGTTATTTTAAGAGTGTTTCCTTTTACACAAATAGGTATTTTTGAGTAGGTGATTTGTATGGCAGTTGGTGTGGCATCTTTGTTATTTAATATTGAGGGTGCTTTAAAACTTTGTGAAAGTACAAAGGAAATAACTCATTTGGAAATTGGTATTGATAATATATATGAATGTAGTGAGTTATGTAAATATAAGCAGAGAATTTCTAAACTAGGGTTGTCTATAGGGATACATTTACCTATGGAATTAAACACTTGTGAAAATATAGAATATATACGAGCTTCATGGATAAGTTTTATTGAGAAGATAGAATTAGAGCTAAAAGGATTTGATATAAGGTACTTTAATCTTCATTTGGGTTATGTTATGACAAATAGACTTAAAAATAATAGGGACAAGTATTTAGATAATAGTGTAGATTTTTTTAATAAAATAAATACAGATTCACATATTTGTATAGAGAATACTTATTCAAAAGGTGGAGATTTTTCAAATATTGGAAATATATCCTATGATTTTGAATATATATTTAAGAGGATTAAAAATTCTAAGATTTGTTTTTGTTACGATACTGGACACTGTTTAATTGATGAGGATGATTATTTAAATAACTTGAAAGATAAGATAAAATTGATACATTTAAGTGATAATGATGGTATCAATGATATACATGTTGGTATAGGAAGAGGTATTTTATCTGAAGAGAGTGTTAAAGAGGTTTTAAAATTAGATGCAGAATATTTAGTATTAGAAATAAATTACGAAGACATTGAAGATACTATAAGTAAATTGAATCATATTGTAGGAGAGGGTTAAATACCTCTCTTTATCTTGTTGATATGCCTCGTTGATTAAAATGTATATTCATCAAAAGGAAGGAGATGTTGAAGTGAAGAAAATAAATTTAAAAATAGACGGAAGAAGTAAGGAGTATTCATTAGACGAAAATTCTTTGGGAATTAGACTAGGAGATATAGCAAAAGAGTTTTGTGATGAACATAAAGGATATATAACACTTGCGGTTGTAGATAATAAATTGAAAGAGTTAAATTATAGAGTGAAAAAGGATTGTGAGATAGAGTTTTTGGATACGACAAATGAAGATGGAGAAAGAGTTTACTTTAGAGTCATGTCATTTGTGTTTGTGATGGCTTGTAGAGAGATATTTTGGGACAGCAGAGTTACAATAGAACATTCACTATCTGGTGGACTATATTGTGAAGTTCATATAGAGAGAAAACTTAAAGAAGTTGATGTTGAAAATATAAAAAATAAAATGAAAGAGATAATAAATAATGACTACACTATAGAAAAAATAGAAGTTACGAGGGATGAAGCTATTTCTATATTTGAAAATAATGAGATGTATGAAAAAGCAGAACTTTTGAAATACAAGGAATATGATAGTGCTAAAGTATATAAATGTAGAAACTATATAGACCATTTTTATGGATATATGTTGCCATCAACTGGTTATATAAAATCGTTTGATATCATACTTTACAATGGAGGTATTATAATTTTAGGGCCTAGTGAAGAAGATAAGACTCTACCTATGAAATTTATACCTCAACCTAAGCTATCAAACGTATATTATGAAGCAGAAGAATGGTCAAGACTAATGGGAATTGATAAGGTAGTATCACTTAACAGAATAATAGAAAATAATGAATATGGAGATATAATAAGAACATTTGAAGCATTACATGAAAAGAAACTATCTCAAATAGCAGATATGATAAAAGATAACAATAAGAGAGTAGTTTTAATAGCAGCGCCATCATCATCTGGAAAAACAAGCTTTGCTCATAGACTATCAATACATCTTAGAGTAAATAACTTAAATCCGATTTCAATATCTTTAGATGATTATTTTATAGATAGAAAACATACTCCTTTAGATGAATATGGAAACTATGATTTTGAGTCAATTTATGCTATAGATTTAGAGAGATTCAACTTAGATTTAAATAAACTTTTAGCAGGTGAAGAAATTGAGGATATAAGGTTTAACTTTAAAGCTGGGGAAAGAGAATATACTGGTAAAAAGATAAAGATAGACTCAAATCAACCAATTATATTAGAAGGTATACATGGGCTAAACCCTATTTTAACAGCATCTATACCAGATGAAGATAAATTTAAGATATACATAAGTGCCCTTACTCAAATAAATTTAGATGACCATAATAGAATTCCTACTGCCGATTTGAGAATGATAAGAAGAATTGTTAGAGATTATAATTTTAGAGGATATAGCGCTGATAATACTATTTTGCAATGGGCATCAGTTAGAAGAGGAGAAAAGAAAAATATATTCCCTTATCAAGATGAAGCAGATGCTATATTTAATTCCGCTTGTGTGTATGAATTAGCGGTTTTAAAGCGATTTGCTAAGCCTCTATTGGAGGAAATAGATGAAGATAATCCTGCTTATATTGAAGCTACTAGATTATTAAAGTTTTTACAGTATTTTGTTGAACTAGATGATATTTCTGATATACCAGGAACTTCAATCCTTAGGGAATTTATTGGAGGAAGTAAAATAGTTGATTAGCATGTATTATTGATTATTTTATTGTACTCATATTGAACTAAATATTTTTTTAGAGATACTGAATAATCTATGGTTTATATTTTAAGTAATATTGCTGGAGTATTAAAGTGAAAATTCTATTTAGTTATCAAAAATTCTTTGTTTTGTGAGAATTAGTATAGATAATAAATACTATTTAACTTTAATACTCCTTTTATAATATTATGATATTTTTTATAATATGTTTGAAAAATAAAGTTAAGTCTGCAAAAAATAGTTTTAAAGTATAATTTCTTTTAACACTGTTTTATTATAGTATAAACTTGTGCTAAAATAGAGTATATAACATAAGATGATGAGGTGCATATGAATACGTTAGATGAGACATTATTAAAAGAAATTATAAGTTCTAATAAAAAATATACAAATTATGGACAAGTTGCTAGTTACATACCAGAATTAAAAAATGCTCGTAGAAATGATTTAGGAATTTGTATTATAGATAGTGAAAATAACATTTATAGTGCTGGAAATTGTAGCACAAAATTTACAATACAAAGCATTTCAAAACCAATTGTGCTTGCCATGGCACTTATGGACAATGACTGGGAAGACGTTTTTTCAAATGTTGGAATGGAGCCAAGTGGAGACCCATTTAATTCTATAATGAAACTTGAGATTAATGATACTAAAAAGCCTTGTAATCCAATGATAAATGCAGGAGCAATAGTTACCACTTCTCTTATAAATGGGAGCTGTTTGGAAGAAAAAGAAGAAAGAATGCTTAGCTTTTTTAGAAAATTGGCAAGAAATGATAACATAGGAATAAATTATGATGTCTATAAGTCTGAAAAAATGACTGGAGATAGAAATAGAGCTATGGCTTATCTGTTAAAAAGTGATGGATTTATCAGAGGTAATGTAGAAGATGTTTTAGACCTTTATTTTAAACAATGCTCAATTGAGGTGGATTCTATAGATTTAGCGAGAATTGGTATAAATCTTGCTAATTATGGAGTAGACATAGAAAATGGAGAGCATTTAATGAGTGAAATGGTATCTAGAATTGTCAAGACATTTATGATGACTTGTGGAATGTATGATGCTTCTGGGGAATTTGCTATTAAAGTTGGAATTCCTGCAAAATCTGGAGTTGGGGGTGGTATAATGGCTTCTGTGCCAGGACGTATGGGTATTGGTGTTTATGGACCTGCACTTGACAAAAAAGGTAACAGCGTCGCAGGAGTTAAAGTTTTAGAGGAGTTGTCAAATAAACTCAGATTAAATATTTTTTAAAATTTTAAGAAAGGATTTTTTTGACAACAACATATAATTTAATATATAATTAAATTGTAAAGAAATATGAATTAAATAAATTTTTTAGGAGGGGTCAATGAAAGAGGTATTGGTATTACGAGATTTGGAGTGCATAAAGGCTATTGCACATCCACGTAGAATAGATATTCTAAAAGCATTTGACAAATCGCCATTGTCAGCAAAACAATTATCTCAATTATTGGAAGAACCTCATGCAAAAATAAACTACCACATAAAAATGTTATACAAAGTTGGTATTTTAGAATTAGTTGAGGAAAAAATAAAGTCGGGGATTGTGGAAAAATATTATTATCCAAGTGCAAAAAATGTGGTTATAGGGAATAGGATACTTAATTTTTCTTTAGACAATGGGGAAGAAAAAGAAGAATTGTACATATCAAGATTTGAAAATATGAGTGAAGTTTTTTATAAAGCAGCAGAGGAAGATGTTTTAGAAAATGAAAATATAGTTGATTATCATGATATTTCTCTTACTCATGATGAATTAGTTGAACTTAATGATACTATGAAATCAAAGATAGATGAAATTTTAAATAAAAGACAAGACAGCGTTGAAGGTTCTAAGTATGATATAGCTATGGTTGTAGTTCCTACAGTTGAAGAAGAATGTCCTAATTAGAATCATTAATTATGTATTAGTTATAAAACATAAGATTAGAGATTGAACATCAGAATTTACTTAATAATCAAAAAATACTTTTGAGCATGAGTAAAATAATGATTTTTAATCTCTATTTTTTTGTTATTTGAATGACTAAATATACTCTTTGAAATTTATCAAAATGGGTATAATTAAACTATAAATATTAAAATTTAGAATTAATATATACGAAATTAATTATAGTTATACTAAAATTAAGACTTAAGTATCAAAAATTTATAAATTAAAATTATGTACAACCAAAAGGAGATTAATATGATTAAATTAGGAACACATATTTCAATAGCAAAAGGATTTGCAAAGGCAGCCGAAACAGCTGTATATATTGATGCAAATACATTTCAATTTTTTAGTAGAAACCCAAGAGGAGGAAATGCTAAAGAATTTGATGAGAAAGATATAGCTAAATTTCAAGAAATTAGAAAAGCAAACAATTTTGCACCATTACTTGCACATGCTCCATATACTATGAATCTAGGTGGAGTGAAGGATGATGTTTATGAATTCGCAACAAGAGTAATAGATGAAGATATAAGAAGAATGGATTCACTAGGTATAGAATACATGTGTTTTCACCCTGGAAGTCATGTAGGTGGTGGAGTAGACTTTGGTATAGATAGGATAGTAAAAGGGCTAAACAATGCTATTAAAGGAGATGAAAATATAACTATACTCCTTGAAACAATGTCAGGAAAAGGGACTGAAATAGGATTTAGTTTTGAGCAGTTAAAGAGCATAATAGACAATGTCGAACATAAAGAAAGAATAGGTGTGTGTCTTGATACATGTCATATTTTTTCAGCTGGTTATGATATAGTTAATGACTTGGATGGAGTTTTAGGGGAATTTGACAAGATTATAGGTATAGATAGATTAAAAACTATACATTTAAATGATAGTATGATGCCATTTGGGGATAAAAAAGATAGACATGCTCCTATAGGTGAAGGTAAGATAGGGCTAAAAGCTTTAACTGATTTTATGGAACATCCAAGCATTAAAGATTTGCCATTCTTCTTAGAAACACCTTTTGATGAAGAAGGTCATAAGAGAGAGATTAAGATGATTAAAGAAATTTTATCTAGTAAATAGTATTTTGATATGATGTAAATAATATTTTGATGCTATTTAAGTAGCATTTTGATTATATTTGGATTAAATTTAGATTATATGCTAGTGAAATATAGATTGGTATATTATGAAGCATATTAAATAAAATTTTGATGTAATATAAAAGAGCATATTATAAACTATATAAATAAACTTGATAAAATGTGTATATATTTTAAATAGTATATAAATAGATTGCAAAAATTCTCATAATTTGTTGTATAATTAAAAGTAACATGTTAATAATGTTTAAAATTAATTAAAAGTTAGGTGGGGAAAGCTATGAGAAATTTAGGCAAAACTAGTATGAAGATAAAAAGAGTCGGTTTTGGGGGAATTCCAATACAAAGAATTACACAAGAGGATACTAATTTAGTTATAAATGAGCTAGAAAAACAAGGAATAAACTTTATTGATAGCGCAAGGGGATACACAATAAGTGAAGAAGCTATTGGAATTGCTATAGAAGGAAAAAGAGATAAATTTTTCCTAGCTACTAAAAGTATGTCTAGGGATTATGATTCAATGAAGAGAGATGTGGAAATAAGTTTAAATAACTTTAAAACTGATTTTATAGATTTATATCAATTCCACAATGTTAAAGAAGAAGAGTATGACAATATTTTTAAAGATAAAATGGCTTATAGTGCCCTTTTAGAAGCAAAAGAACAAGGGAAGATAAAACATATTGGTATAACTAGCCATAACTTAAATACTATAGAAAGAGCTTTAGAAAGTGGCAAATTTGATACTATACAATTTCCTTACAATATAGTTGAAGGACAAGCAGATGAGGTATTTAAAAAAGCTCATGAAAAAGGAATTGGTATAATAGTAATGAAACCTTTAGCTGGTGGAGCTTTAGATAATGCTACATTGGCTATTAAGTATATATTGTCTAAGGATTATATAGATGTGGTTATACCAGGAATGGATAGTGTTGAACAAGTTAGACAAAATGTCGCTGTGCTTGAAAATCTTGTATTAGATGAGGATGATGAGATAAAAATTGAAGAAATAAGAAATTCTCTAGGTAAAAAATTCTGTAGAAGATGTGAATATTGTATGCCTTGTGCTGTTGGAATAAATATACCTTTAAGCTTCTTATGCGAAGGATATTACACTAGATATGGATTAGAGGAGTGGGCTAAGGAAAAATATGAGGTTATGGATGTTAAACCTACTGAATGTATTGACTGTGGTCTTTGTGAAAGTCGATGTCCATATGAACTTCCTATAAGAGAAATGTTGAAGACTGTTGTTGAAAAGCTAGGATAGATTTTACTTATTGAAATCGGTGTAATAAATTTACGCCGATTTCTTTTTTTATGTAAGTATAATTATTATGATAAGATTGTGTTTATGAAAGTATTAAGTGTTATGTCAATGCAAGTATTAATTATTATATAAATATTGTTTTTGCATCAATATAGATTTATATAGCATATACAGATTTTTATTTTTCAAAAATATTATAAGATATATCGTATTTAGATATTGGATAAAGTTCAATTTCAACTCTAGGATTGTCCTTATCTATAAAATCAAATAAAAGTACTGGCTTAAGCTGCTTATCATTTTTTATTATTCCACTTTTTTCAATACCATCACAAATGCTCTTTGGATAGTTATGTAAATCTCCCATTCTCTTGTTAGGGAAGAATAATTTTAACACTGTTATTAAATTTTCTTCAACAGTTTCTCCTTGATACTGTTGATTTATAAAACCTGCAATCATGTTCTCATATGCTAAATACTTAGAATATTTTCCCTTTGAAGGCATCCATGCTTGACCATTTATATTATGAAGTTTAAAATTAGATTTACTAATGGGTCTACCTGGTATTGTTATTTTAATCAATTTATTCACCATCCTTATACAGTATTTATTATAATCTGTGGATGATTTAAAAGCAAATTCTTATTTGTTGTACCTTTCTGAATAACAAAGTCTAATTGGATAAGATATGATTTTAATAGTGTAATATATATTAGATTGTTGTAGATATGAAAGATATATTATAGAAGAAATACAAGGTAGCAATAGAGGGAAGAGATATGAAAGTTAAATTATAATAATGTTGTAGAACAACAAAAATATAGATAATGAAAAATAAGTAGTGTTATAAGAGTAAAATAGCTAAAGATATAATATGGATGAAAGCTAAGCTATACAAATATTGTAGAATAACAAAATATAGATAGTTAAGAATAAGTAAGTGTTATAAGAGTAAAATAGTTAAAAATTAAAAATAGATAGATGTTAAATTATACTAAGATAACAGCATATAAAAGTCAAATTATATAGTAAATAAATTATATAAACATGTAAATTTTAAAAATTAGACTATTTAGACTATATATATTTAGGCTGTATAAATGTTGTTATGTCTAAACAAAGAAACATATGTAGCATAATTGTGATTTTAGAATTTAAGTTGAAAAGGAATAATTTTATGGATAATAACAGATTAAAAGAATTTTGTAACCTCATAGGATTAAAGTGTGTAGGAATAGCTGGAGTAGACAAGTATGAAAATCTGAGAGAGATACTTGAAAATAGACAGAAAAAAGACTATTTAACAGGTATGGAAGAACCCATAATTGAAAATAGAATTAATCCTAGAAATATAATGGAAGATGCTAATTCTATAATAGTGTGTGCTTTTCCATACCATATAAATAGACAAGAAAAGAATAAAAATTCAAATTTATCAAAATATTGTCATGGAAAGGACTATCATATTGTAGTAAAAGATTTTTTACAACAAATTTGTGATTATATTTCCAAAAATGTAGAAGGTTTTAAATATAAGATATTTGCTGATAATGGACCATTAGTTGACAGATATTTAGCTTATTTATCAGGTATTGGATATTTTGGAATAAATAATAATATTATAACTGATGAATATGGTTCTTATATATTTATTGGATATATAGTAAATAATTATAAGTTTGAAGAAGATAAACCACTAGAAAAAAGCTGTTTTAAATGTGGAAAGTGTGTAAAATATTGTCCGGGAAATGCTATATTGGGAAATTATGATATGAATCCTAAAAAATGCTTATCATATATAACTCAAAAAAAGGGAGATTTGTCAGAGGAAGAAAAGTATGTTTTAAAGAAAAGTAAAAAGATATTTGGGTGCGATATTTGTCAAGAAGTATGTCCTCATAATATTGAAATACCAACAACTCACATCTTGGAATTTAAGGAAGATATAATAGACTATTTGGATTATGATGAGATACAAAATATATCAAATAAAGAATTTAAGAGGAGATATGGAGATAGAGCCTTTAGCTGGAGGGGTAAAAATATAATAAAGAGAAATATGGAAATAATTTTAGATAAGTATGATGACTAATAATAAGAGTCTACTTCATATACTTTAATGTGTATTTACTTTAACACTTATGGTGTAAAAGTCATATTATATCATTAAAGTTAAATATGAGGAGGTGGGGGAATATTGAAATATAATAATACATCTGAAATAAGTCCACTAGATAGTATATTGGGTCAAGAAAGAGCAGTAGAAGCTATGGAGTTAGGTTTAAAGATAAATAATCCAGCCTACAACATATACCTAGCTGGGGAATCTGGAACAGGTAAAAGTACTTATGCCTTAAAGGTTTTAAATGAATATGCATCTAAAAAAAGTACACATAAAGATTGGTGCTATATATATAATTTTGAAAACCCTAGAGAACCTATGATAGTTGAATTAGAAAAAGGGTTTGGAAGAGAACTTAAGAAAGATATGGAAAAGTTAGTAGAAAGTCTTTTAGAAGATTTTAAAAATGCATTTGAAAGTGAAGATTTTGAAATAGAGAAAAATAAACTTTTGGATGAATATGAAATAGAAAAAGATATGTTACTAAAGCAGATTAAAAAATATGGAGAAGAAAAAGGATTTAAACTAAAACAAAGTAAAATGGGAATAGTTTTCATACCTTTGAAGGAAGATGAAGAAGAAAGTGATATATCAGATGAAGAGTTTTATAAGGCTAAAAGAGAACTCGAAAACATGGCAATACAAGTTGTATATAAAATTAGAAACTTGGAAGAAAAAGCTGAAAAGGCTGTGTTAGAGCTTGAAGAAGAGATAGCTAAGCTTGTAGTAGAACCTCATATTAAAACGTTGTGCGAAAAATATGAATGTTATGAAAAAATTCAACTTTACTTAGAAAATATAAAAAAAGATATCATAGAATACATGTATTTATTTTACTTAGATGAAGAAGAATTGAAAGATAAGTATGATAAAGAACACTTTATAAAGTATAAAATTAATTTATTTGTAGATAATGGAGGTTCGAAAAAGAAGGAATCAGCACCTGTCATAGTAGAGATAAATCCAAGCCCATCAAACCTATTTGGAAAGGCAGAATATGATTATGCAAACGGAAATATAAAGACTGATTTTACAAAATTATTATCAGGAGCATTTCATAGAGCTAATGGCGGATATTTGGTGCTTTATGCAGACCAGTTATTAAAGTATACTATGTCTTGGGAAATTCTTAAAAAGACATTGCAAACAAAAAAAGTAATTTTGGAAACACAGACAGCAATTAAACCAGAAAATATGCCATTAGATGTCAAAGTGATATTGATAGGAAGTCATTATATATATGATATTTTATATAGATATGAAGAAGATTTTGGAAAATATTTTAAAATATTTGTAGATTTTGATAGCGAAATGGATAAGAATAAAAATAATGAAGATGGAATAGCTAGATTTATAGCATATCAATGCAATAAAAATGGCTTAAAACATTTTACAAAAGATGCAGTTGACGAAGTTGTTAAGTTTAGCACTAAATTGTCTGGTGATTTAGAGAAGCTATCAACTAAGTTTAATAAAATAATGGAAGTTATAATAGAAGGAAGTGCATATGCAGAATTTAGAAGTTCCGATTATACAGAGCGAGATGATATTAAAAAAGCAATAAGTGAAAAGAAAAAGCGTATTAATAGAGTAGAGACACACATGGATGAATCAATTGAAAATGGTTTTACTCTAATAGAAACAGAAGGGAAAAAAGTTGGAGTAATAAATGGGCTATCAGTTTTAAGTACAGGAGAATATTCTTTTGGTAGGGCTTCAAGGATTACAGCAACTACTAGTCCAGGAAGCAATGGTATAGTAAATATAGAAAGAGAAGTAAATATGAGTGGCTCAATACATAATAAAGGAGTGCTTATATTAGGGGGATATCTTTCTGAAAACTTTGCACAGGATTTATTGATGTCATTAAATGCATATATTTGTTTTGAGCAAAATTATGGAGGTATAGATGGGGATAGTGCATCTTCTGCGGAGTTATATGTATTGTTATCATCTCTTAGTGGTGTAGCAATTAAGCAAAATATTGCAGTTACAGGCTCTATAAATCAAAAGGGAGATATACAAGTAGTTGGTGGAATAAGTGAAAAAGTAGAAGGATTTTATTCTATATGTAAAACTAAAGGCTTAAACAATGAACAGGGTGTAATAATTCCTAAAAAAAATCAGAGAAATCTTGTTTTATCAGATGAAGTTAATGATGCTATAAAAGATGGAAAATTTAAAATATATACAGTTGAAAGAGTAGAAGAAGCTATAGAGATATTGACAGATGTCAAATTTGAAGAAATAAAAAAATTGGTCAAAGAAAAACTACTATCTTTTAGTAAGATACAAATTGAGTCAAAAGAATAAGTTTATAATAGAATTTAATGGGTATTTATATGTATAATAAAAAGCAGGAACTTTAATAAGTTTTTGCTTTTTTTGTGAAATATCTGTAGAGTAAATTTTGTTTTGTATGTTGATGTTTATTTTTTGTTGATATGATTAAACTATATATAAATAATGTTTTATAAATTGGTATTTTAAGGGGGATAATTATGAAAAGTGTAAATAAGAAAGATATAAGTAAGAATGATGTAACTAAGAATGATGTAAATAAAATTGAAACTCAAAAAGAAGTAGATGAAATAATTGATGAAAAAGATATAGAAAATTTTGTAGATATTAAGGATAATAAAAAAAGTGTCAAAGTTAGCAAAAAAGATGCTCAAAAAAGTGAAAAAGATAGTAAATTAAAAGATAATAAATCTAGTAAAAATATACAAAAAGTGAGTAATAAGAAAGCTAAAAGTAAATCTGTAGATAAGAAAGAATCTGCAAACGAAAAAGATGTAAATAAAATTTTAGATGAATTAGAAAAATTGTATCCAGATGCTACATGTGAACTAAATTATGGGACAGCCTTTGAACTTTTAATAGCAACTATATTATCCGCTCAATGTACTGACGTAAGAGTAAATAAAGTTACAGCGGAATTGTTTAAGAAGTACAATACAGCAAGAGATTTTGCAGATTTAAGTATTGAAGAAATTAGTAAAGAGATAAAAAGTTGTGGTCTTTATAAAAGTAAGGCTCAAAAAATAAAAGCTACATCTGAACAGTTGTGTGAATTATATAATGGTGAGGTACCAGATACTTTAGAAAAGCTTGTAAAACTTCCTGGTGTTGGGAGAAAGACAGCAGGCGTTGTTCTTAGTAATGCCTTTAATCATCCAGCAATAGCAGTAGATACACATGTATTTAGAGTCAGTAATAGAATTGGAATAGTAGATGAGCCAAACCCTCAAAAAACAGAATTTGCACTTATGGAAGCCATACCAAAAGAAAGATGGTCACACTCACATCATGTATTAATTTTTCATGGAAGAAGAATGTGTAAAGCTAGAAATCCAGAGTGTGAAAACTGTCCAATAAAAGATGATTGTAATTATTATCAAGAACTTAAAGAAATGAAATAACTTTTCTAAAGTAAGTTGTACAAGAGTGATTTTCTGATATAATAATACTTATGAAAATGTTAGATAGAAAACTATTATATATAATAATATAAAAATTATTATTAACATTATTATATATGATAGTATAATATTATTGTTATTCTGTTTATAAAATAAAGTTTAGTAAACAAGAACGATATTTAGGAGGATAAAAATGTCATTAAATATAGTATTAGTAGAACCAGAAATACCTCAAAATACAGGAAATATAATAAGAACTTGTGCAGCAACAGGTTCAACTTTGCATTTAGTAAAACCATTAGGTTTTTCATTGGATGATAAGCACTTAAAAAGATGTGGTCTTGACTATTGGGATATAGCTGATATACAATATTACGATAGCTTTGAAGAATTACAAGAAAAATATCCAAACAGTAGATACTTTTTTTCTACAACAAAGGCTAAACAATCGCATTCAGATGTAAAATATGAAGAAAATTGTTTTATAGTATTTGGGAAAGAAACAAAGGGATTATCAGAGTCTTTGTTGAAAGCAAATATGGATACTTGTATTAGAGTACCTATGTTAGATGTTGAAAAAGCTAGGTCATTAAATTTATCAAATTCAGTAGCTATAGTAGTATATGAGGCTTTAAGACAAATAGGATACCCTAATATGAGGTAGTTTAAATAATCCTAAATTAGAAAGGAGCATACTTAATGAAAAATCTAAAGATAATCTGTGACAGTTTATCGGACGTGCCAAAAGATTTGTTAGATAAATATGATATAGATATTGTTTCATTAACAGTTATATTAGAAGAAAAAGAATACAAGGATAGGATTGATATATCTGGAGATGAATTTTATAAAAAACTTAGAGAAGAAAATGCATATCCAAAAACTTCTCAAGCTACTTATGCCCAATTTAAGGAAGTTTTTGAAAAATACACGAGTGAAGGTAGAGCAATACTTTATATAGCTGGTTCGGCTACAGCTACAGGAACATATCAAAGTGCTGTAATGGCGAAGAATGATGTAGAAGGTGAAATATATACATATGATTCTAACTTACTTTGTATGGGAACTGGTCTGCTTGTAATAAAAGCAGGAGAGCTTGCAAGTGAAGGAAAATCTATTAATGAAATATTACCTGTTTTAGATGAATTAAAAGAAAAAGCTTTTGTTATATTTTCAGTGGATACATTGGAGTACTTACAAAAGGGAGGAAGAATATCATCTACTAAGGCGGCAATAGGAAGTATATTAAATATAAAACCTATTCTTGAAATAAAAGGAGGGTTAGTCTCACAATTATCTCAAGTAAGAGGTAAGAAGAATGTAATTTCTAAGATGATGGACTTGATAAAATCGAATTGTGGGGATGATTTATCAGACCAAGTTATATATATAGGATATAGTGATGACATTAAGGAAAAAGAACAATTGTCTAAAGTTATAGAGGATGAATTGAGACCTAAGGAAATTAAATTTTTCCAAATTGGTGTGTGTATAGGTGCACATGCTGGTCCTGGTGTAACTGGAATTATATGTCTAAAAAATAAATAACAATTTTTTATATTGGGATTATTTATTTTTTTATTAATTTATGATAAGATATGTTAAACATTGATACACTAGATATGATTTGTTTTAGATAGAATTAAGTGTTGATATATTAAGTTGAGTTTTTAGGGAAGTGTGTAAATAGATAGAAATCTATTACACACTTTTTTATGGTAAGTTTATTGAAAAAATTAAATAAATACTTGCAAATGAGGTATAACAAATCAGTAATATAGTATGTAAAAGTAAATAGGATATAAAAATGTCACAAAAATATAAGGAGTGGATTTTGATGCGTTTAAAAAAATTGTTGGTATTAATGTTAACTGTAGCAATGACTGCTGGAATGTTAGTTGGATGTAGCAGTAATTCAAGTAATAATTCTAGTTCTAATCAAGATAATAAAAATAAGCTAAGTAACAAAGAAAATTCAAAAAAATCTGTATCTATGATATTAGATATTGAAGGGTCAAATAATGGAGTCATGAATAATTCAGCTTTGTTAGCGTTAGATACTGCACAAAAAAATCTTAACATAGATACAAATAAAGTGGAATCAGAGGATTCATCAACTTTTTCTAATAGCATAGATATTTTATGTAATGATAATACTGACTTGATTATAGCTGTTGGTTCTAGATTTGCAAAGCCTCTAGAAAAGATAGCCAAGAAATACCCAAAGCAACAGTTTGCCATTGTAGATTATGAGTATGACAAACAACCATCTAATATAACTTCAATTTCTTTTGAGGATAATAAGACTGGATATTTGGCTGGATTAGTTGCTGGAAAGATGACAGAAACAGATAAGGTTGGTTTTATAGGTGGAGTAGAGGGTTCTAGTAGAAATAAATTTGAATCTGGCTTTAAAGAAGGTGTTAAATTTTCTAATAGCAATATAAAAGATATTTCAGTTGAGTATGTAGATATTTTTAAAGATAGTAAATCTGCTGAATCTGTTGCTAAAAAAATGATGGATAGTGGAGTAGATATTATTTTTTCTAATACTGAAGATGATTCAAAGAGTGTAATAAATATGGTTAGAGCAAAGAATAAAAAAGTGATAGCAATTAATAAAGATCAGCATGAGTTGGCTCCAGAAAATGTTATAAGTTCTATTGTAAAGGACTTTGAAAAACCTACTTATGACTTAATACAAAGCTTTGTAAAAGGAGATTATAAGGGTGGTAAAGTTATAGAAAATACAATGAAGTCTGGAAGTACTGGACTTGCTCAAAATAGTTCTCAAAATATTCCTCCTGATGTGTTAGAATATGTAAATAAGAACAATAAATAATTTATAGAGACTTCATGTTCTATATCAGGGAGTGAGTTTTGTGAAAATAAAAAGGATATTGATGTTTTGTTTTGTCATGCTCTTTACAGTTTTTATACTATTTATCTGTAATTTTGATTTTGGATTTAATAGAGTAAATAATAATTCTAATATAAATAATAATAAGTCTAAACAAAGTGAATCTAAGAATGTGTCAACTTTGTCTGATAAAGATAAGTCAAATAGTGAAAGTAGCAATGATGAGGATGAATTGGAAGATGATTCTTATGTAAGAAAAACTGTTGGAGTATTGTTAGATACTGAAAATTTAGGTAATGAATCGTATAATAATAATGTACTGTCAGCTTTAAAAAGAGCTGATGAGGATTTTGATATTAGAGAGAAGATTGAAAGACCAAAGACTTTTAATGACTTTGCAAATAGCATAGAAAAATTATATAAATATGAACCAGACTTGATAATAGCAGTTGGAGCTAGATTTGCAGAACCGATTAAACAAGCTGCTACAAAATATCCAAAACAGCAATTTGCAATAGTTGATTATAATTATAAGGTTCAACCAGCTAATGTAATTTCTGTATCATTTCAAGATAATTCCACTGGATATTTGGCAGGTCTTATTGCAGGAAAAATGACTGACACTGGTAAAGTAGGATTTATAGGAGGGGTTGAAGGCTCTAGTAGAGACAAATATGAATCTGGATTTAGAAAAGGTCTTAAAACTTCAAATAAAAATGCTGATTTATTGGTAAAGTATGCAAATGTATTTGAAAATCCTGAGTCAGCTAGAACTATTGCAAAAGAAATGAGAGATTCTGATAGAGATGTTGTATTTTCAGCCACAGAGGATGATGGGAAAAGAGCTATTCAGGTAGCTAGAGAAAATGGTGGTAAAGTTATAGCTATTAATAAAGACCAATATGATATGGCTCCAGATAATGTAATAAGTTCGATTGTAAAGGATGTAGAACAGCCTGTTTATGAATTGATACAGAATGTTGTAAAGGATGGTTTTAAGGGAAGTAAAGTCATAGAGTTTAAGATAAAAGATGGAGAAATTGGACTTACTCCAAATAGCAATAGAAACATACCACCAGATGTTTTGGAATATGTAAAAAAAGAGTACAATAAGGTGAAAAGTACATACTAATTATTGCTGAAGATATGTATAGTATTTGTGTAGAATGTTATAATTATCTATAGAGGAGTTGATACATATGGAAGACAAAATTTTGCAATTTCTAGACAAAATGCAAAACAGTATTAACGACAGATTTGATAAATTAGAAAACAGATTAGATAAGGTGGATACAAGACTAGATAAAATGGATGCTAGATTTGATGAGGTAGACATAAGACTAGAGAAGATGGGTACTAGATTTGATGAAGTTGACATAAGACTAGATAAAGTAGATGCTAGATTTAATGGAATAGACTCTAGATTAGATAAGATAGAAAATAATCTAGTAGAAATTAAAAAAGATTTAAAAGACACAAAGGTAGAATTAGAATATACAGAAAGACATGTTGTAGCTGTTAAAGGAGACACACAAGAGATAAAAAGAGACTTAAATAAAATTGAAATAGTAACAGCAAGCAATTGGAACGATATAGCTAAATTAAAATCAATTAGATGATAGAGTAGAGTTTTTATAAAAATTTATCAAAAAATACATTAATTAATTTAGATTAATTACATAAAAGTCCAATAATAAGTGTGTAAGTAGAAAAAATCTACTGCACACTTTATTTATATTCAAATAAAAAATTTATCAAAAAAAATAAAAAGGAGTAAAAAATGGAATTTACAAGAGAGCCATTTATACTAGATGACGATTTGTGTCTAGCTTTGGTGGACAAAAGAATTAGTTATCTAATGGAAAATGAATTAAAATTAAGAAATATAGAAATAATAAAAACAATAGAATGTAAAGAATTATATGAAAGTATAAAATATCACCCAGATATATGTATTTGTAATTTAGGAAAAGGAGATATAATTGTTGCGCCGAATGTATATAATCAATACAAAGAGTTATTAAGTAAACATAAATTTAATATAATTAAGGGAGAAGCTAATTTATCAAATAAATATCCTTATGATATACCTTACAATATTGCTATAGTTGGTGATTATGCCATACACAATTTTAAGTACACTGACAGAGCGATATTAGATTATATTGAAAATAATAAACTTAAAAAGATAAATATAGAGCAGGGCTATTCTAAATGCTCAATCTGTATAGTAGATAGAACATCTATAATAACATCAGATAAAGGTATTTGGAAAAGCATGAAGAATACAGAAATAGAGTGTTTATTAATAGAAAAAGGTCATATAAATTTATTTGAGATGAATTATGGATTTATAGGTGGATGTACAGGGTTAATTTCTAAGGATAAACTAGCTTTTTGTGGAGATGTTAAAAAACATCCTGACTATGAACGTATAAAAAGTTTTATAGAAAGTAAAAACAAGGAGATAGTTACACTTAGTAGTGAAAATTTACTCGATATAGGTTCTATAGTTCCTCTCATGACGAGAAAGGAGCGATAACTTTGGTTGAGAAGGATAATATTTCTTCTATGAAATTTTTGAGGAATAATAATGTAAACGATAGATTAATATATACAAATGACATTGTAGAAGTCGTAATTGATTCTGCAAAGCAAGAAGTATTAAATAAGAAGATACTTAATGGTACTAAAACTGAACAAAGAGCTCTAAATATTGATGAAATATCTACAGAAATAACTAGTATGATAATAAGTATAATGAAAGAGAAACTTTTAAAAGAATACATTCTAAAATGCTATGGGCGTACATATCCTGAAGATAAAAATAATATATACATATATTCACTAAACATATTTGCTAAAAAAGAGATTTTTATGAGAGAAACAGTATTTACAAGGGTTAGGAACTATATAGAGGAAAATGATTTTATAAATGTCGAAGGTTTTATTAGATTTAGAATGAGAGAATTTATGAAATATATTTCTGCTATAGGTGATATTGCAGTTGAAGAGTATTTAATAAAAAGAGACCAAGATGAGTTTATAAGAGTTTTAAAATATTTTATAGATACTCAAGAAGAAAAGATAGATTTACTTAAAGTTCATATAATGGAAGATAATACATTTATTTTATACGATAAAAATGGAAATAAAATAGACAGTATAGATGATGAAGAAATTATAAATATGGTCATAAGAGAAAATTTAAATTATGAGGACTTTTTAATAAGTACCTTATTAACTTTATGCCCTAAGAAGATAGAAATATTAGATTTATTAAATAACAATTGCTCAAAGGAAATCATAGATACAGTAGAAGCAATTTTTGAAAATAAAGTTAGTATAATTATGGAAAATTAGAATTGAAAGATATAATTTAAGATTTGAAAAGATAGTTAAAAATAAAAATATACTCAAATTACAGATGAATCAGAGTTAAAAGATAGTAAAATACAACTAAAATAATAAAAATAAAAATTAGAAATCAAAAAATTCTTTTGAAATCGACACGAAAGACTTATAATTGTATATAAAGCTATAATATAACTAGAGTTATTAAAGATAAAATATAGCTAACAAATATACAATTGATAAGGAGAAGTTTTAT
The DNA here is from genome assembly GCF_020658495.1 of Clostridioides sp. ES-S-0048-02. Lineage (NCBI taxonomy): Bacteria > Bacillati > Bacillota > Clostridia > Peptostreptococcales > Peptostreptococcaceae > Clostridioides > Clostridioides sp. ES-S-0048-02. The sequence continues at coordinate 3,173 of NZ_JACVWH010000014.1, read as the reverse complement.
AATGGATAATTTAATTAGGATACTAATATTAGCTGTTATTGGTGGATTTATAGGTTATGTCACAAATGTAGTTGCTATAAGACTGATATTTAGACCAATAGTACCTATTAAGATACCTATTTTAAATATAGAGATAGTAGGTCTTATACCAAAGAGAAGAGCAGAAATAGCAGCAAATGTAGGTGAAATAATTCAAAACGAATTTCTTTCAATGGACGAAATACTTGCAAATATCATTACTGACGAAGATAAGGAAGAAGTTGTAAGATACATAAAAGCAAGGGTGAAAATTATCATACATGAGAAAGTTTCATTTATACCAAGCAGTATAAAGAACATGATTCAGGACTATTTAGGAGATATAATTGAATCTGAAGTGAAACAGAGCATAGATGAATTGAGCAAAAATATAATAAATAAAGCAAATGAGCGTATAGATATACAAAAAATGGTCGAAGATAAGATTAATGAACTAGATTTATATGAACTAGAAGAAATAATCATAAGAATAGCTAAAAATGAATTAAAACATATAGAAATCTTAGGTCTTGTATTAGGTTTCTTAATAGGTATAGTTCAAGGATTGGTGACTATATTTATCTAGTTATATCTATCATGCATGTAGATATGATTTAAAAATTTAAAATTAGTGAAAATATTATAATATTACTATAAATCAAAAGATTAAATTAATATAAAATATAAGAATATTAGTTTAAAATTGATTGAGATGAAAAATAATGGGTAATTAATATATTACATTAATGTTGATTGATGTATGACTATCTGTTATAATGAAAATATATCAAAAATTATAGTGTTGAAGAGGAAGAGTAGAGTGGAAACCATTCACAGAGAATCTGGGTCTATGGCTGAAAACCCATGTAATAGGTCTATTTGAAAACTACCTTGGAGCTGAGCTTATTAGCAATATTTGTTTTACACGATTTGTGAAAGTGCTCGGGTGACTACCTTATAGTCATCAAGAGGGTTGTATATATTTGTATACACCAACTTGGGTGGAACCGCGAATTAATATCGTCCCAAATATATTTGGGGCGATTTTTTATTACAAAAAAATTAAAAATTATCTCAATAAGGAGGAAAAAACAATGATTAAAGTTGCTTTAAAAGATGGTTCAATAAAAGAATTTGAAAATGCTCTTTCTGTTATGGATGTGGCTAAATCCATTAGTGAAGGATTAGCTAGAAATGTGGTAGCAGCATCTGTGAACGGAGAGGTTGTAGGTCTGGACCACATGATAGATAGTGATTGTGATTTAAACTTATTTAAATTTGAAGATAAAGAAGGAAAAGACGTTTTTAGACATACATCAGCACATATGTTAGCTCAAGCTATAAAGAGACTTTACCCAGAAGCAAAACTTGCTATAGGGCCAAGTATAGAGAATGGATTCTATTATGATATAGATTTAGAACATAGATTAGTTCCAGAAGACTTGGAAAAAATAGAAGCTGAAATGAAAAAAATAGCTAAAGAAGATTTAAAAATAGAAAGATTTGAACTTCCTAGAAATGAAGCTTTAGAACTTATGAAAGAACAAGGAGAAGATTATAAGGTAGAGCTTATATCTGATTTACCTGAAAGTGAAATAATATCTTTCTATAAACAAGGTGATTTTACTGATTTATGTAGAGGACCACATTTACCATCTACTAAAAAGGTTAAAGCTGTTAAATTACAAAGTGTAGCAGGTGCATACTGGCGTGGTGACGAAAAAAATAAAATGCTTCAAAGAATCTATGGAACTTCTTTTGAAAAAAATAAAGATTTAGAAGAGTACCTACACTTATTAGAAGAAGCTAAAAAAAGAGACCATAGAAAATTAGGTAAAGAATTAGGTTTATTTATGATACCTGATGAAGGTCCTGGATTCCCTATGTTCTTACCAAAAGGAATGGAACTTAAAAATGAATTATTAAAATTCTGGAGAGAAATACACAGAAAAGCTGGATATATTGAAATAGAATCTCCAATTATATTAAACAGAAAATTATGGGAGACTTCAGGTCACTGGTATCATTACAAAGAGAATATGTATACAGTTAAAATAGATGACGAGGATTATGCTATAAAACCTATGAACTGTCCTGGTGGATTAATTTACTACAATTCTCAATTACACTCATATAGAGATTTCCCAATGAGAGTTGCAGAGCTTGGTAGAGTTCATAGACATGAGTTATCTGGAGCATTACAAGGATTAATGAGAGTTAGAGCATTTACTCAAGATGATTCACATATATTCATGTTACCAGAACAAATCAAAGATGAAATAAAAGGTGTAGCTAATCTAATAGATGGTATTTACAAGACTTTTGGATTTGAATACAATCTAGAATTATCTACAAGACCAGAAAATTCTATGGGAAGCGAAGAAGAGTGGGAAGCAGCTGAAAATGGATTAAGAGAAGCTTTAGAAGAGTTAGGTCTACCATATACTATAAATGAAGGTGATGGGGCATTCTATGGTCCTAAGATAGACTTCCATTTAAGAGACTGTTTAGGAAGAACTTGGCAATGTGGTACTATCCAATTAGATATGCAACTTCCAAGACAATTTGATAATACTTATATTGGACAAGATGGTGAGAAACATAGACCAGTTATGATTCATAGAGTTGCTTTTGGTAGTATAGAGAGATTTATAGGTATATTAATTGAACATTATGCTGGTAAATTCCCAGTTTGGTTATCTCCAACTCAAGTTAAGATACTTCCTATATCTGATAAGTTTATGGATTATGCTAATGAAGTTAAAAAAGTATTATTTGATAAAGGTATAAGAGTTGAATTAGATGATAGAGCTGAAAAAATTGGATTTAAAATAAGAGAAGCTCAACTTGAAAAAGTTCCTTATATGTTAGTAGTAGGTGAAAAAGAAGTAGCTGAAAATAATGTTTCTGTAAGATCAAGAGATAAAGGTGAAATAGGCAGTATTAAATTAGATGAGTTTATAGCTAGTATTTCAAAAGAAATTGAGTCAAGAGAAAGTGTTATTCAAAACTAATATATAAAATAAAGTGAGACTGTAAATTAATTTGTGCTTTTAAAGATAATTTCTACTTTATAGCAACAATTATTTATTTACTATTAATATTTCCCAATATATGAATTTTATTCTAATAAATTGTAAAAAATATATACTGGG